>JAFULE010000065.1 GCA_017483235.1 Faecalibacterium sp.
CTGTGCGGGCGCGGTGCGGCGGATGCGCAGGCAGATCTCGCCGTCGGTCAGATCCTCGTCACCCAAAAAAGCTGTGCTTTGTTGAGGTTCCATAATGCCGCCTTTCAATGCGTCGCCCGCACAAGCCGGGCGATGCATTCGATATGGTTTGTGTGGGGGAACATATCCACCGGAATGAAATACTCGGCCTTGTATCCCTTTTTGACAAACAGTTCCAGATCACGGGCCAGGCTTTCGGGCCCGCAGCTGACGTATACCACCGTGCGCGGGGCCATCTGCACCACGCTTTGGATGAATTCAGGGGTCGAGCCTTCCCGCGGCGGGTCCATAAAGATCACATCCGCCTTCTGGCCGGCTTGGGCCGCCTCCAGAATCCACTGGGTGGCATCGGCGGCAATGAACCGGGCGTTTTTTACTCCATTGTGCTTGGCGTTGCCCACCGCATCCCGCACCGCGTCGGGGTTGCGCTCCACCCCGATCACCTGCTTTGCATGGGGTGCGGCGGCAAGACCGATGGTGCCAATGCCGCAGTAGGCGTCGATCACCGTTTCTTTGCCGGTCAGGCCTGCCGCCTTGATGGCAAGGCTGTACAGCAGCTCGGTCTGCACCGAGTTGACCTGATAAAAACTGCGGGGGCTGATGGCAAAGGTTTTGCCGCACAGGGTGTCTACGATAAAACCCTTGCCGTACAGCACCTTTTCGGCACTGCCCAGCACCGCACTGGTCTGGCGGCTGTTTACGTTCTGCACCACGGTGGTCACGGTCACCCCGCGCTGTGCCGCTTCGGCCAGCAGAGCATTGACAAAATTTCGGGCGCCCGGCAAGGTGGGCTGGCCGGTTACCAGAACCACCATGATCTGGCCGCTTTTGGCCCCGCGGCGCACCAGCACATGCCGCACAAGGCCGGCGCCTTTATCCTCGTCAAAGGCTTCGTACCGGCATTTCTGTGCGGCGGCGCGCACCGCCTGTATGGTTTTGTCCAGCTCGTCGTGCTGCAAAAGGCACTGCTCGGTGGGCAGCACCCGATGGCTGCCCTGCGCGTAAATGCCGGTAACAAGGCTGCCTTTTGGCCCGCGGGCAAAGGTGGCAATGGCCTTGTTGCGGTAGCGCATGGGGTCGGCCATGCCCTGCACCGGGCGCACCGGGCCGTATTTGCCCACAAGGCGCACCAGCTTGGCCCGCTTGGCGGCAAGCTGGTCGGGGTACGGCATGGACAGCAGCGGGCAGCCGCCGCAGTTTTTTTGCCGCAGAGGGCAGTTTTGTGTCATCTTGCATCATGCTCCGTTCTGTTTGTCTGTGATTTGCATTATATCATTTACAGGCGATAAATGGTATAATAATCGGCAAGATATTCTTTTGCAAAGGAGCGATCCCATTCATGAAGGTTCTTCTGATCAACGGCAGCCCCCACGAAAAGGGCTGCACCTACACCGCCCTTTCGGCCATTGCAGGCGAATTGAACACCGCCGGGGTGGAAACCGAAATTTTCTGGCTGGGCGCAAAACCGCTGGGCGGCTGCGTGGCCTGCTATGCCTGCCGCAAAACCGGCGGCTGCGTGTTTGACGAGGTGGTAAACCAGGCCATCGAAAAGGCCAAAACCGCAGATGGCTTTGTGTTCGGCAGCCCGGTACATTACGCCGGTGCCAGCGGCAACATGACCGGCTTTATGGACCGGCTGTGCATTGCAGGCGGCCAGCATTTGTACTACAAGCCCGCGGCCATCTGCTGCTCGGCCCGGCGCGGCGGCACCACCGCCACCCTCGACCAGCTGGTCAAGTACCCGCAATATTTCCAGATGCCCCTGATCAGCGGCAACTACTGGGCCATGGTGCACGGCTCGAATCCCGCCGAGGTGCTGCGCGACGAGGAGGGCATGGAGGTGATGCGGCAGATCGGCCGCAACATGGCATGGGTGCTGCAGTGCATTGAGTTGGGCAAAGCAAACGGAATCGATCATCCCAACAACCCACCTAAGCCGGTTACCAATTTTATCCGCTGATTTTTGGCCATTTTCCCCATGGGAAAATGGCTTTTTCTTTTGATACTTCTATGGTACCATGGAAACAATAAACATCGAAAATGCCGCAAACAGGAGGGCATTTGCATGGAACGCATTGCATGGAACGAAGGCTGGCAGTTCACCCAGACCTTTACCCCCGAATTATGCCAGAACGATTACGCAGGCCCTACACTGCAGCCGGTGCGCATTCCCCACACGGTGCAGCCGCTGCCCTACAACTATGCACAGGCCGACAGCTACCAGATGGTTTCGGGCTACCGGAAGGTATTTACCGCGCCCGCCGGCTGGCAGGGCCGCCGGGTGCTGCTGACCTTTGAGGCGGTGGCCCATCAGGCCACCGTGTGGTGCAACGGGGTGCGGCTGGCCCGGCACAGCTGCGGCTACACCGCTTTTACGGTGGATCTGTCACAGGTGCTGCACTACGGCGAAGAGAATGTGCTGGCGGTGCAGTGTGACAGCCGCGAACAGCTGGATATCCCGCCTTTTGGCAATGTGATCGACTATCTGACCTATGGCGGCATCTACCGCCCGGTTTGGCTGGAGGTCAAGGAGCAGACCTGCCTGCAGGATGTATTTCTTACCGCATCGGCCGATGGCACCTTCCGCCTGTACCCCACGCTGGAGGGCGACGATGTGGGTTGCATGCTGAATGCCACCCTGACCGGGCCGGACGGCACCGTGCTTGGCACCGTAAGCGGCGCGGCCGCCCTGCCGCTGAACGGCTCGGTGCATCTGGTGCAGCCCTGGAGCTGCGAAACCCCGGTGCTGTACACCATGGACGTTGCACTGATCCGCACCGGCAGCGCCGAAAGCGGCCTGCCCGACCGCTGCATCGACCGCAAAACCATCCGGTTTGGCTTCCGCACGGTGGATTTCCGCGCCGACGGCTTTTATCTGAACGGCCGCAAGCTGAAGCTGCGCGGCCTTGACCGGCACCAGAGCTATGCTTATCAGGGCTATGCCATGCCCGACAGCCTGCAGCGGCTGGATGCCGCCGATCTGAAAGCGCTGGGCTGCAACGCTGTGCGCACCAGCCACTACCCCCAAAGCCAC
>JAFULE010000066.1 GCA_017483235.1 Faecalibacterium sp.
CAGCCGACCCAAACCAGAACATAGGGGATGTAGTAAACGATCTTGTGCAAGGGAATGGCGCGGAAGCCGAAGAACTGGCAGTAGAAATCGGTGCCCAGGGTGAAGGTCTGCAGCTGCATATAAGCAAAGCCGATGCCAACAGCAGCCATAGCGCCCAGCAGCGATTTGCCGATCAGGCCCCAGTCAATACCGGTGCGGCCTTCGCTGGTCAGACCGTAATCGCGCAGAGTGGCGTTGAAATTCTTTTTGCCCCAGACCTTGTCAAACACAAAGAACATGATCAGGCCGAAGACATTCAGGCACAGAACGGTGGTCATGGCAACGTTGGTCCAGCGCAGATGGAAAATTGCATTTTCCGGGGTGTTCAGCGACGAGCCGCCCAGAGCCTTGATCAAACCGAAGGAACCGGTTTTCAGAACCAGCAGAGGGAATAGCACCGCACAGGCGATGGAGATGCCCATGTCCTTGCCGCGCATACCAATGTTGCGGGGCAGCGGCTGGCGAATCGAAGCAAAGAAGGGTACGACATCCATCAGCCACAGGAACATCTGAATGATGAAGTTGACAAACAGCAGCATGCCCGCCAGACCGGACCAGTCTTTCCAGTACCAGATGGTGTCTTTCGAGTCGATGTAGTTGGGTGCTTCGATACAGTTCTGGGCAAAGTCGACCAGATACTGAATGTGGGTGTTGTTGACAAAAGCGCCTTCATGGATCTGATCGGGAACCAGACGCATCATGTGGGCGTTGCCCTTTTCATAAGAGCCGTACACAACGTCCAGCTCCAGAGGTTCGTCGGCCGACTTCACACCGTCGTAGGCAAAAGCGCGGTTGTACAGATCGCCGTAGCTGCCGTCAACTTGGTTCAGCTTGTCGGCGCCGCCGGTGACAACCAGATAGTTGCCGGTGTACTGTACGCCAACTTTTTCGTTAAAGGGTGCAGCACCTATTTTGCCGCCGCCACCGTCGGCGTTCAGGCAAACCTTGGGCTGGTATACGGTGGCCAGCTCATTGATCATATTGGCGCCCATAGAATGGCCGGACAGGATAATATTGTTGTTGTCCACAATGGGCAGGTTGTACATGTATTCGGTATACAGTTTGGGGGTGGCGTTCCAGCTGATCTTCTGGCTGTATTCACCGTCGCCGGCGCCCAGGTTGTCGATCGAAATAACAACAAAGCCGCGGCGGCTGAACTCAACCGCCCAGGATTCATGGTTGCGGGCGTTACCGGAGTTGCCGTGGAACATCAGAATGCCAGGGGCAGGGGTTTCGTTGGTTGCATTTTCGGGCACATACATCAAGGCCGAATAGCGCATACCGTCATCGCCTACCAGAGTCAGTCGGCTGATGCGGGTGTGGCCAAAGCCGGTTACGATACTCCAGTTGACCAAAGAACAGATAATCAGCAAACACAGGGAAAGCAGTACCACACGGGTGGACTTGCGTACACCGGTTTTTTCTTTTAACATGGTGTTGTCCTCCTCTTTTTTTTGAATGGATTTGCAGCGGCGCCTTGCTGACATGAGTATAAATTTACCAAAGTGGTTTTACAAGCAAACCGCCCCACTGGGACCTGCTGGTGCCCCACTGGATACAACAATCATCCTCAGAGGACATATGCCGTTTTTTGCTGCTGCTCTGTATTTTTTATAGCTGTGATTTGGAGTAGCCGGATGTGCGGTTTATTTCGGCAATGCGGGTGCTGCAGGTGCATATCCTTTGGCAAAAGAGACTGAACCATACTACCAACACTGCTTCGGGCGGCTATTGGCAGTATATCTCAATGGATATCCTTTGCTTGCCATCAACCGGGCGAGCGTTTCAGGTGGCGTCTTCCCGCTTGACGGTTGCCTCGCGCAGCAGAGAATAGGAGGCTGCCGCCAGCGGAACGCCCAGCAGCATGCCCAGAATACCGGCTACATTGCCGCCGATCGTAACGGCTGCCAGTACCCACATGGCGGGCAGATTAACGCGAGAGCCCACAACGCGGGGATAAATCAGATTGCCTTCCAGCTGCTGCAGTATCACAAGGAATATCAAAAAGACGATCATTTTGACCGGGTCAACCGTCAGGATCATGACCGCGCCTACGATTGCACCAATGTAAGCGCCGACCAATGGCAGCAACGCTGTTACGCCGATCAGCGCGCTGATCATGGGCGCATACGGGATCCGCAAAATCAGCATTCCCACACAACACAGGCTGCCCAGAATGATCGCCTCGATAGCCTGACCGCCAATGTACAGCTGGAACGTGCGGCTGCAGACAGAGGCGACTCTGCACAAAGGCTGCGTGAAGCGATCCGGCAGCCAGGCGCGCAGCAATCGCCGCATCTGCCGCATCAATACCTCTTTTTTGGCCAGAACATAGATAGCAAATACCAAGGCAACAAAAATGGTTATGATATTGCCAGCCAGCGAGCTGAGAACAGCGGGAACGCCGTCAGCCATTGATTTGGCCTGAGCCTGCGTCCATTTTTCCAGCGAGGTTCTCAGCATCGTCCAGTCGATATCCATTGAGGCGAGATATTCGCCGAGGGGAAGCTGAGTATAGTCGATGGTCTGATCCAGCTGCGCCAGATTGTCCAATCCACCCAGCATAATTTGGAGGATGAGCTTTACAGCGTCGATCAGTTCCGGGATCACCAATACGGCGATCCCAACAAATAGTCCGAGAATCGCAAGCAGTGCCAATGCAATAGACCAGTTGCGGTGTGCGGCTGCGGAGCAAAGCCATTTGCAGTGCTTTTGCAAAAAAGCTTCGATTGCCCCGGCAGGCACATTCAGAATCATTGCAAGGATCACACCGATCCACAGCGGCTGTGAGATACGGAACAGATATTGTATTGCATTGGCAATAACATTCAGATTTCCTGCTGCGAGATAAAACAGAACTCCGGCAACAATGACCCGCAGCCCCAATCGGGCAATTTTACGATAGCGTTCTTCTTCGTCAAACATCCTGCATCCATCCTTTCCGGTTACATCAGTGGTGCAAACAATCTCAGAACATCCTGTATGGTTCGCACAAAAAGATTTGGGGTGCATTCTTCTTCTGTGACCTGATGGCAATGTTCCAATGTGTTTACAAAGTCGTCTTTGATCGTTTGGATAACGCTGCCTTCCAACAGTAGAACGCCGCACTCGAAATGCAGATACAGGCTGCGGAAATCAAGATTTGTTGTGCCTACTGTAGCGGTGCGGTCATCCGACACAAAAGTTTTTGCATGATTGAAGCCGCCGCTGTATTCATATATTTTGATCCCGGCCCGAATCAGCTCGCGATAATACGAGCGTGTCGTCATGTGAATTGGCCATTTGTCCCAACGCTGAGGGGTGATGATCCTGATATCCACGCCGCTTTTGGCAGCAAGTGTTAAGGCAGACACCATGCTGTCATCAACGATCAGATAAGGGGTGCTGATGTATACATAGTCTTTGGCGTTGTTGATAATCTGCAGATAAACATGCTCCCCCACATTATCGGCGTCCAAAGGGCTGTCAGCATAGGGCTGCAGATAGCCATCCGACACAGTCTCACAAGAGTCGTTTGTCCATGGATAATAGGAAAAATAGTCCTCGCTTTGTTTGGTACACAGTTCCCACATTTCCAAAAACATCAGGGTAAAACTCCATGCGGCAGCACCGTCCACCCGGATGCCGGTATCCCGCCAATGCCCGTGCTTTTCGATCACATTGATGTACTCATCTGCAAGGTTGGCGCCGCCGGTAAAAGCGGTTGTTCCGTCGATAACCATGATTTTGCGGTGATCCCGATTATTTTGTATCGTTGTAAGAAAAGGGCGGAATGGGTTGAATACGGCACACTCAATGCCCTCTTGCCGCAGCTTGACGACGTAATCGTGCGGCAATGTCAGAAAGCAGCCCATCCGTCATACAAAACGCGCACCTTCACCCCTTGCCGGGCTTTGTGCTTCAGCACTTCCAGAATGTCACCCCACATGCGGCCTTCCTCGATGATAAAATACTCCAGAAAGATATAGTGCTCGGCAGTTTCCAGCCGCTGCAGCATCGCCTTCCAAAGCGTCTCACCGGAGGGATAATACGCGGCATGGCTGTTTTGATACACGGGATATCCGGCGTATTCAGCCAGATACCGTATCTGTGCGGTATGCGGTGACGATGGAGTACATAAGGTGTGAATGGCATTGCCCGGCAATGCATACAGTGGTGCAGCCTTGCGATGTGTTTTGTCGGCCTGCCGCTGAAATTTTTGGGTGGAGCTTTGAAAGTTGAACAGCAGATACAACAGTCCGCCAAACAGCGGCAGCGATAGGATCAGAATCACCCAAATAGTTTTGTTTGCCCCTTTGTCCCGTTTGGAAACGATATAGATCACAGCAGCAGTGCTGGCTAAAGTTAAAAGCAGGTTTGCGCCAAGCGATAAGCGGCTTCCGTTCAGCACCAAACGCACAAGAAAGATGATCTGCAGCACCAACAGAATCGCCACATAAAAACGGCTGCGAAACAATTTGCGGAACCAGCGCCGAAACACTTTGCTGTGCATGTGGGGACATCTCCTTTCCGGATTGGAAGAAAATCCGGGTAATTCAGCAGCATCGGTATGCGGATTAAGCCCAGTATATGGCAGCGTTCGCTCGTTTACATGGGTCAAACGACAAGAGGCGTCGGCTTTTTCCCCGAATGAGACGTTTTGTTTCCTTTTTTGACACTGTAAACGATTTGTCCCAAAACCTGTAACGAGAATTCGTTGCTAAAATAACGCTGTTTTGATAAAATTAAACCAGTATAGGGGAGTAGTCGACACATATTGTGTGGTGGTTCCAACATCCTGGATGCTGATCCTGGTTCCATCTTAATTGACGAGACTTATCTGCAGCGGCAGGTAGGTCTCGTTTTTGTTTTTATCCCAGGCATGTCGATGACTGCGATCTTCAAAGGAGGCGGAGTAATGGCAGAATCCAACATTACCAAGCGCGCGCTGGCACAGGCAATGAAGGAATTGATGGAGGAGATCCCTTTCGAAAAAATCAATGTAGGGCAGATCTGTGAGCGCTGCAATATGAACCGCAAAAGCTTTTACTATCATTTCCGGGATAAGTACGATCTGGTCAACTGGATTTTCGACACCGAATTCATCGCTGTGGCAAGCCTGAAAAGCTTTCGCACCGGGTGGGAGTTTTTCTCCGAATTGTGTGGCTATCTGTATCAGAACCGGTCGTTTTACCTTCGTGCACTGAAGATCAAGGGGCA
The DNA here is from genome assembly GCA_017483235.1 of Faecalibacterium sp. Lineage (GTDB taxonomy): Bacteria > Bacillota > Clostridia > Oscillospirales > Ruminococcaceae > Faecalibacterium. The sequence continues at coordinate 5,239 of JAFULE010000066.1, forward strand.
GAATTCGTTCTCGGATCATTTCCGCGAAATGTTGGAGCCGGTCGTTGCTGAGCATCTGTATGGAATGCTCATTGAGGAAAAGCAGGTGGCGTTTTTTGTGGAATTCCTTACTGACGCCGTGGTATGCGCCATCGAGCGCTGGATCCAGAAGGCGCATTGCGTGGCGCCGGATATTTTTCTGGTTCAGCTGAAGGCGTGCGTACAGCAGGTGGCGGTAAAGGTATATCAGGAAATGGATGACACCGCTCAGTAAGCGGCAATACAGAAAGCAGGAGGGTTTGTGTCTGTGCGAACCCTCCTGTTATCTTTTTTGCAGAAAAGTATCGATGCGTTCTCCGTCCTGGTAGCCGTTTTGATAAAATTGAAGCATGGCCTGTGCATCCCGGCACAAGGTCCCTACACCGCAGGTCGTCTGCGGTGCTATGATCAGCAGTTTGCCCTGCGCAGCATATTCTTTTGCCTTTTCGACGCATTCGTTGTAAACAGCGGCCCGGTTGGTAAGCTGGTCGGCGGCGATCGGATAACGCTTGTGGATGCCTGCAGCCAGTTTGCGGTCTATTTTGTCGGTTCGTATGGTATCTTCCGGCAGTGTCAGCAGCAGTACAACCTTTTCACAGCCCATGGCAAACGCTTTGTCAATGGGGATGGGATCAGCCAGTGCGCCATCGTAATAGGGGATACCGTCAATGTGGTATGCCCTGCATACCGTGGGGATACAGGAGGAGGCACAAAGCGGCCGATAGTTGTCCTGCTGCATCTCGTGTTTGCTGAAGTATCTTACATGGCCGGTTTCAGCCTCTGTGGCTACTGCCAGATATTCAGCCGGGTTACGAAGCATAGCGGCATAATCCAATGGAGATTCGCCATCAGAGTTGCTTAAGGTCCCGTAAATATAATCCAGATCCAGCAGATTACGGCTTTTTAGATAATTGCGCAGACTCATATATTCGGGCCGCAAGCCATATTCCGCATAAAACTGCCGGTTGCGGCGGGCCTGCCCGGCCATGTAGGAGGCAAGATTAGCACTTCCGGCCGAAACACCGATGCAAACATCAAAACGGATGTCATCGTCAAGGCAGCGGTCCAAAACCCCGGCGGCATAGATTCCCCGGTATCCGCCGCCAACGTCCACGACCCCGATTTTATCTCCCATGCGGGGCCTCCTTGTATTTGGGCAGTGCGAAGCGAAGAATGTCCTGCAAATGCTGCAGATGCAGGTTTGTCTCCGGCGTTTCCCATGCGTCGTTTTCGGTAAACAGATTGCCGCAATCGTCGAAGCCTACAACACAGCCGTCACCGGAGATGACACTGTCGATAAAGTGATCGTCTGCCGGTGTATCCCAGGCAATAAAGGGGTATCGCTGCTGCATCCGGGTCTGAAGTACATAGTCGTGGATTTCGTCACGCAAAGCAGCACTGCAATATGCGTTTGGTATCAGTACAGTGAAGATGGGATGGTTGGTTCCAGCGAGGTGGAATAAGCTGCCATCCAGTATTTTCTCCCGGTCCTGAGGTCCGTATTTGTAATACAGGGAATAAAGCATCCTGTGAAAACGCATCTGTGTGCAGGCGACGGCGGTGTTTTGTCCGATGGGGATTGCCAGCATCAGGTTACAGTAGGGGTGCAGCCTCTGCAGCATTTGCTCGTTGATATGCTCGGTATCACAGTAAAGCACGAAGGCGTTGTCGGGGTAAGCGGCAAACAGAGGGGCAAGATTTTCCGGGCGGTCGCTACAATGGACCTGCCAGACATAAACGCCAAGTTCGTTTCCTTCTGCAATTACCTGATGGAAGCGCTCACTGTTTGCCTCATAGATCACGCTGTCCAGATGAAGCGAGATCATCCAGGGAATGTTAAACCCCTGGGCGGCCTCCGTTTCCCGGATGCGGGCAGCGCCTGCCGTGCAGCCGTTATAGCCGATGTTCATTCCAAATTGGATCAGGCGTTCCTGATCTACCGTTTCGACCGCGCTGCGGAAAAGCTCGTAATAGGCGCTGGTCTCATCCTGCAGCATCCGGCGCGTCGTTTTGAAGAACAGCGTTTGGAATCGTCCGTCCGAAAACTGCAGCGCCATATCCACCAGGTTGCGTACATTGCGCCCCGGCGAGCCTTCCATATTCTTAAATGCCCTGCGTACAATGGTTTCGATCCAGACACGCTGGGTGCTGTTGCCAATGCTCATAGCCCATACCTCGTTCCGTCGCTCTGTGGGAGAAAGATACAGCCTTAAGATAGAAGCTGACGATTATTACAACAAGGGACAACCGGAACGCATTGTCCCAAAAAGTAACAGCCTCGGCCTTGTGTCACCTTTTGGGACTTGACGCTTTCGCTGTCCCGTGACTTGCCGGTATCGGGCTTTTATAATCGCCCTAAACCGACACACACAACAAGGAAAGGCGGAATAGAACAATGAGCATATCGATCAAAGAGTCCATGCAGAAGTTTGCGGTTCAGCAGGCGCTGAATTATGTGGAAGGCAACCCGGAGGAGAACATCCCCAAGCTGATGGAAATGGCCGATAAGGTCATGCCGGACGGGTATTACGAGGAAGTGCGCGCGGCGTTCCGGAAAGCAATTGAGGAAAAAAGCAACTGGTATCAGCTGATGCTGAAGGTATACGAACTGGATCCCGGTGTGCGCAAAGCATTTTTCCAGAATTTCCTGTTCAACTCTGCAATGAAGGGCACGGCAATTCAGCACGAAAATGCAAAAAAATACAATTGCAATGTGCCGTGGGCCATTCTGCTGGATCCCACCAGCGCCTGCAATCTGCAATGTACCGGCTGCTGGGCGGCAGAGTACGGCCATCAGCTGAACCTGAGCGTGGAAACGATCGATTCCATCATCCGGCAGGGCAAAGAGCTGGGTACTTACATGTACATTTACACCGGCGGCGAGCCTCTGGTGCGCAAAAAGGACCTGATCAAAATCTGCGAGATGCATCCCGATTGCGAGTTCCTGTCCTTTACCAACGGCACCCTGATCGACGAAGAGTTCTGTCAGGAGATGCTGCGGGTCAAGAACTTTGTTCCCGCCATCAGCCTGGAGGGCTTTGAGGATGCCAACGACGGCCGCCGTGGTCAAGGCGTATATGCCAAGGTGCAGAATGCGATGCGGCTTTTGAAGGAACACAAACTGCCGTTTGGCGTTTCCACCTGCTACACCAGCAGGAATCTGGATGATGTCAGCAGCAAGCGTTATTTCGATCTGCTGGTCGAAAGCGGCGCGCTGTTTGTCTGGTTCTTCCATTACATGCCGGTTGGCAACAGCGCCGCCACCGAGCTGCTGCCCAGCCCCGAGCAGCGTGAAAAAATGTATCATCAGATTCGTTCCTTCCGCGAAACCCATCCCATCTTCACCATCGACTTCCAGAACGACGCCGAATATGTGGGCGGTTGCATTGCCGGTGGCCGCTGCTATCTGCACATCAATGCCAAGGGCGCTGTGGAGCCCTGTGTGTTCGTCCACTATTCCAATATGAATATTCATGATGTCAGCCTGCTGGATGCACTGCGCAGCCCGCTGTTTATGGCCTATCATGATAACCAGCCATTCAATGAAAATATGCTGCAGCCCTGCCCGATGCTGGAAAACCCCGAACGGATCCGCAAGATGGTCAAGGAAACCGGCGCAGTGAATACCGACTATCAGGATCTGGAAAGTGTGGATCACCTGAGCGATAAATGTCTGCCTTATGCCGAGAATTGGGCGCCCACCGCAAAGCGCCTGTGGGCCGAGAGTCATCCCTGTGCAAACTGCGGTAAATGTAAGGAGTAAGGTTATGTCGTATCAACTCTTCACCGATGCAACGGCTGATCTGACCGAAGAGATGCTGCGCGGTCTGCCGGCGGTTACGATCATTCCGATGGAAGTCGAGATCGACGGCCAAAGCTATACCTACGGCCCGGGCGGCAATATCACTCCTGCAGAGTTTTATGCCATGCAGCGGCAGGGAAAGTTTGCGTCCACCTCGCAGATCAACCACGGAGTATATTGCGATGCTTTTGACCCGGTGCTCAGTCAGGGCGTAGATATTTTGTATTTCTGCTTTTCTTCCGGATTGTCCGGTACCTACCAGTCTGCACAGATCGCGATCCGTGATCTGAAGGAAAAATATCCCGACCGTGTGATCGAAATCATCGATACCCAGTGCGCCTCGGTCGGCGAGGGCTTTCTGGTGCGGGAGGCGTTGATCCGGCAGCAGGCTGGCATGTCACTGCTCGAACTTGCCCTGTGGGCGGACAATTTCCGTCACAATGTCTGTCATTGGTTTACGGTGGATGTGTTCGACCATCTGAAGCATGGGGGAAGAGTGTCCGCATCTACTGCGATATTTGGAACGATGCTGCAGATCAAGCCACTGCTGCATGTGGATGCAAATGGAAAACTGGAGCTGGCAGGCAAACCGCGCGGCCGCCGCAAGGCTATGGATCTGCAGATCGAGCAAATGGAGAAGGGCTGGCTGCTGCAGCTGACACAGCAGGTCGTCGTCGGCCACTGTGGCTGTCCGGAAGTTGCCGAACAGTTGAAAGAGGAACTGCTGCAGCGTTTTCCGTCCGCTGAGATCTTTATTTCGGAGATCGGCCCCATCATTGGTGCACACACCGGCCCAGGTACGCTGGTTTTGATCTATTGCGGCGACAATCGGTAAAATAACGAAAGGGCATTCCTCTAACGATAGGTTGTGTGATTGCATCCTTATATGAAGCGAAAGAACGAGAGATCACCCCATCGGCGGAATCTCTCGTTCTTTCGTGTTTTCATAAGAGAAGCAAAGGCTTTGGTCGGGTGTCGTCTGATCCGTATGGAAGGTTTGCAGGCGTGAAAAAAGATAAACAGATTCCCGGATGCCGGAGTGCAGATATTTGCGTTTGACCATAGACCATGGAAAGATATTCTGCTATTGTAAGAATAGTAAAATACTATAAAAGCAAAAGGAGCGTACCATGAAAACAGAACCCTTTAATCCAAAGCTTCTTCTGGTGGGCGCATTCGGTCATCTGCTTTGTTGGGTAGGAGGCGATCTGCTGCTGTATTTTGTTCCCAACGGCCCGTTGGATACCATGAAGCTGTTTGGTTATGAGGATACCGCGCGGATGCTGCAAGGGGTGAATCCCATGCAGTTTACCCTTTCCGGTATCGCGGGAACGGTGGCAATGATGCTGGCTCTGGTGGGCTACTACCAGATTTATCTCTATCTGAAGCCGGTTGCAGCAAAAGCGTCCAAGGTCGTTCTGGTCGGTTCGCTGTTGACCTGCATTCCCGGTGCGGTGATGCATTTTACCTGCACCTCAATGCTGTGGTACTTTGTAAAGTCCGACGCAACCAAAGCGGCGCATGACATTATGCTTTCATTCTTTACCGAAACAGCCGTTACGACAGCCATGTGCAACATGGGCGTGTTCATGGTCTGTATTCCGCTGCTGATCTGTGTTTGGAAGGGGAAGACTTCTTTGCCAAAGTGGGCGTGTCTGATTAACACATTGCCCCTGACGCTGGCAGCCGGCATTCTTTTGGCAGGGATGGGCGCCATGAATGTGGGAAGTGCATTGATGTTCGCCGGTCTATACTATATGCTCAAAAATACTGAGTCTTGATCAACAGAATAAATTCCTGTAAACGGTGCTGCTCGGCTGAGCGGCACCGTTTTTTCGATGATGTTGTTAAGCGATGCCGAGCTTTGGCCGGTCGGCAGCTGAATGGATGGCAGGAAGCGAATGTAGCAGCGGAAAAATGCTCGTTTATTTGCATAGGATAAAAGCAAGGAGGCGAGTGTTATGTTTCTGGAATTGTTACAGTTTTTTGCCACAAGGTTTCTCTATCTAGCGCTGCATCTCGAGGCCGGCAGCTTTCCGCGCCCGCTGACCGCCCTGCAGGAACGCAATGCATTCGAGCGTTTGGCGGCGGGGGATACCGCCGCCCGCGAAGAGCTGATCCGACACAATCTGCGGCTGGTGGCCCATGTGGCAAAAAAATATTACGCCCTGCCCGGCGATCAGGACGACCTGATCAGCATCGGCACCATTGGGCTGATCAAGGCGGTAAACACCTTCGACAGCAGCCGGAAAGCCCGGTTTTCCACCTACGCCAGCAAGTGCATCGAGAATGAAATACGGATGAATCTGCGTCACGAGCGCAAAACCGCCGGAACTCTTTCACTGCAGGAAACCATCGAAACCGGTAAGGACGGCACTGCACTGACCGTGCTGGATGTGGTGCAGGATCCGGACTGCATGGAGGAAGCGCTGGAACAGGGCGATGAGGCAGTTCGGTTGAAAGCGCTGGTACAGCGGCTGAACGGCCGCGAGCGACAGATCATTTTGCTGCGCTACGGGCTGGGCGGTCAGCCACCCCTGACCCAGCAGCAGACCGCACGGATTTTAGGGATCAGCCGCAGCTATGTGTCCAGACTGGAAACCCGTGCGCTGACGTTTCTGCAAAATGAGTTTGGCGCAGAAAAAAACATCTGCCGCGAACAGATGGCAGATGTTGAATAAAAAGCTTATTCCAATACAGTGTATTGCTGATACAGTACCTGTACTTTATAGAACGGTTTGTACAGATCTTTGTGCAAATGTCCGCAAAACCACCGATCAAATGTGGTTGTGCGGTATACCTCGTCCAGATAGGCGGCAACTGGATCTAAACTGCCCATTCCAAAGCCATAAACCGGCAGCAGGCACTGCGGCATGGTGTGGGTGATGATCACATCCACCCGATTGTCGTGGGCACTTAAAGTCTGCAGTCCGTGCTGCATCTCATCATAGCTTGCAATTTCTTCGGGCCACCAGTCAAGACCTTCGGTGCGAAGTGTCCGGTCGATGGATTCGGCCCCGCCAAAACACCAAACGTTTTTGCCTTCGATGGTATAAACTTCGCCGCGCATCAGATGGATCAGGTTCGGTGCATCAGGCGAACGATGCACCATACCGCCGTTCCAAAATCCGGTGGGCTGCCCGGCCCAGTATGGGTGATTATCATGGTTACCGTCCACAAAAGCGATGGTGTAAGGCTGGGCAGAACACCAGTCCATCCATTGTCTGTAAACTGCCCGATAATGACGTATCTGAGGATCGGGGGAACTCTCGGCTTCGGGGCAGGCATCGCTGCTTCGGAAGGGAAAACCAAAATCACCGCAGATGATCACGGTATCCTGTGCTGTCAGCAAGGGCTGATTTGGAAAATAGGGGGCGGTCAGTTTATAGCTTTCGTACCCACCGTGGATGTCGCCAAAAAGATAAACGGCCATGCGCTGCCCTCCTGTTACTGTGGAATTTGTGTGGCTCTATTGTACCATGCACATAGCCTTCGGCGCAATCGACGAAGTTTCCATGCGGGGAAAGAACGGTGGGGGAAAGTGGGGCAAAGTTACACTAAAGTGGTAAGGTAAAAATACTTGACAGCTTGAGCGCCGTTGTGCTATACTATTCACGTAAAAGGATATGGCGTACAGAAAGGGGTGGGGGAAATGTACAAGATATCGCAATATACCATGGTATGCCGGGTGGACGGCCAGCCTTACGCGGTCAATACCTATACCGGCGCGATCGGCCGTGTGGATGAAGCGCTGGCCTGTGCGCTGCAAAGCCGCACTCTGGATGAATCCGCCCAATCGCCGGAGGCGCTTGAGGCGCTGAAAGCCAATGGATATCTGGTGCCTGCTGCACTGGATGAATATCAGCGGATCCTGAATGCAGAGGCAGCGGCGCTGGTCATCCCGCGCGAGGGGATGAGTCTGGTGATCGCCCCCACCCTTGGCTGCAACTACAAGTGCAAATACTGTTTCGAAGCCGGTGTAGTACATCGGGCGATGTCTGCTGAAACAGAAGAGCAGGTGGTGCAGTTCTTTTTGCAGTGCAGTCAGCCGCCTGTCAAAACAATCAAGGTGAACTGGTTTGGCGGCGAACCGCTTTTAGCGCTTGATACGATCCGGCGTTTGTCGGCCCGCTTTATACAACACTGCGAACAACAGCGCGTTAAATATTTTTCCACCATGATCTCGAACGGGTATTATCTCACTGCTGAGGTGGCCCGCGAACTGGCCGAAAACTGTGCACTCAGGCATGTGCAGATCACGCTGGATGGCCCGGAAGCAATTTACGAAGAGAACAAAGGCTGTGCGCCCGGTTCCTATCGGCGGGTGATCGAAAATATCAAGGCGGCATCGCAGCATCTGGATATTACGCTGCGGCTGAATATCGCACCGCAGGATTACGGCCTGCTGTCTTCTTACCGCAAAGAGCTACAGCAGGAATTTGCGGGCTGTAAATCGGTTCGCCTTTATCTGGCCGAAGTACGGGAGGACTGGGGGCCGCAGATGACGGTGGTCCCGCAGAGCAGTGCTTATTACAAGGTAAAACTGCAGTTTGACCGGGAGCTGGACCAGGCGTGGCCCGGTGCACGGGGCAATCTTCGCCCGCTGCGGTTTGATGGCCCTATCTGCGGTCTGATCCGCAAACAGAATGCAGTGATTGGCCCCAAAGGCGAGCTGTATCGCTGCGAGCATCTGCTGGGCCGCACGGAAGAGGTGATCGGCAGCTGTGCCGAAGGGCTGTATCACAATGCAGCCGACCAGAAGTTTTCTTCGGTTGGACATCTGGAACGGTGCCGCACCTGCCCGATCATGCCGCTGTGTATGACCGAATGCCCCCATGATACGCTGCAGGGCGCTGCGGAACGGATCGATTGTGAAAGCAAAATCCTATCGGTACAGGACGCTTTTGCGGCGAAGATCCGGGCCGAGCAGTTAAAACAGGTTGAACCCCGCATCAATGCGGGAGATGAGATACAGTTTGAGTAAGGAGGTTACGCAAATGATCGAAATGATGGTAAACGCCAATGTGCAGGCCATGAATGCTTTTGCCGGTTGCTGTGGCTTGACCACCAGCACCGACGACTGCTCTTCGGTGGATGTTCGTTCCGGCAGCTGCTACAGTGATTAATCCAATCTGAAAAAAGCAGGAGGGGATGTTATGATCGAAATGCTGGTAATGGCCGCGGCGTCCCAGCACTGGTATGCACAGTGCAATCACGATTATTGTGTCGACAGTGATGGCGACGGCGAGGGCAGCTACGAAAGTCCGCAGCTCTGTCCGGCAGACTGAGAAACAAGCAAAAGTCCCTTGCGTTTCATTTGAAACGGCGAGGGGCTTTTGTTTTGAGGATGGAATAAAGCCGGACCTAATAAAATGCAGTATTGTTGCCTGCGGCAGAATACGGTGCAGAAAACATCCCGGCCTTTCCGGGCATACTGTGCACAAGGCCGGTCTGCCGCGGCATAGGCATCCGCATGGGGCCGTGGTCTGCCGGTAAATTGCAAGCATCCGCGAGCATTTGCGAGCATTCTTCAGCAAATACCGTCAGGGTGGGGGCAACAGGCCTCATTTTTGGAGAAAAACTGCGGTTTTCGCCCGGTTTTCGGGCCAAAACGCCCAAAAGTATTGACACATTCTTACAGTTTCGTTATAGTACTCACGTGTGTTGCATCTAAGGGACGAACCGTTGTTCGCACCCTGACACATTGGCGTTGTATGGGCCACTGTAGCTGCCGGCAACCCCCAAAACAGCTTTCGTGTCGAAAAGCGGGGCAGAACTGTTGCAGTGTAACAAACCTTTGCGGGGTGACCTAATTGGCGCTGACTCGTACTGAGAAGGTACGGGAAATTTCCGCAAAGGGGGATGCATATAATATGGATAATTCTGTAATCGTATCGCTGAAAGACATTGTTGTAGATTTCGACGGCCAGAAAATTCTCAATGGCCTCAATCTGGACATCCACGATAAGGAGTTTGTCACCTTCCTTGGCCCTTCGGGCTGCGGCAAGACGACCACCCTGCGCCTGATCGCCGGATTTCTGGAGCCGAAATCGGGCAATGTCTTTTTTGATGGCCAGGACATCACCGGGGTGCCGCCCTACAAGCGTCAGGTGAACACCGTGTTCCAGAAATACGCGCTGTTCCCGCACCTGAATGTGTTCGAAAACGTGGCGTTCGGCCTGCGGCTGAAAAAGATGGACGAGGCGGTCATCAAGACCAAGGTGCTGGACATGCTGGAGGTCGTGGGTCTGAAGGGCTTCGAGCGCCGCAGTATCAGCCAGATGTCCGGCGGCCAGCAGCAGCGTGTGGCCATCGCCCGCAGTCTGGTCAACCAGCCCCGTGTGCTTTTGCTGGACGAGCCGCTGGGCGCACTGGACCTGAAACTGCGCAAAGAGATGCAGCTGGAGCTGAAACGCCTGCAGCGTGAAATGGACATCACTTTTGTGTATGTTACCCACGATCAGGAAGAAGCACTGACCATGTCCGACACGGTGGTCGTTATGAACGGCGGCAAGATCCAGCAGATCGGCACGCCGGAAGAGATTTACAACGAACCCAAGAACGCCTTTGTGGCCGACTTCATCGGCGAGTCCAACATTGTGGACGCCGTGATGCTGCGCGACTTCCTTGTTGCCTTTGGCGGGCAGGAGTTCTCCTGCGTTGACCGGGGCTTTGGCATCAACCAGAGCGTGCAGGTGGTGGTGCGCCCCGAGGACATTCAGGTGGTTTCGCCCATGCAGGGCCAGCTGGTGGGTCATGTGAAAAACGTGATCTTCAAGGGCGTGCATTTTGAGATGCAGGTGGACTGCGAGGGTACCGAATGGCTCATCCATTCCACCCGGGCCTGTGCTCCGGGTGAGGTGATCGGCATGAACATCGGCCCGGATGAGATCCACATCATGGCACGATCCGAGGGGTGAGCGCCATGACACTGAACAATAAAAAGCTGGCAGCACCCTACCTTGTGTGGATGGTGCTGTTTACCATCGTTCCGCTGGCCATCGTGGTGTATTATGCCTTTACCGATGACGCCGGCAATTTCACGCTGGATAACCTTGCCCGTGCCGGCGGTTACAGCTCGGTGTTTGCCCGCAGCCTGATGCTGGCACTGGTGGCCACGGTCATCTGTCTGGTGCTGGCTTTCCCGGTGGGCTACTTCCTGTCCCGTCTGCGGGTAAACAAGCAGCGCATCATGCAGATGCTGATCATGATGCCCATGTGGATGAACTTTCTGCTGCGCACCTATGCGTGGATGGGCCTGCTGAGCGTCAACGGCCCCATCAACACCATTCTGGGCTTTTTCGGCATCGGCCCCTTTACCATGCTGAACACCTCCGGCGCGGTGGTGCTGGGCATGGTGTACAACTATATCCCGTATATGATCCTGCCGCTGTATACCAGCATGACCAAGATCGACGCCTCCATTGTGGAAGCGGCCGAGGATCTGGGCGCCAACCTGTTCCAGACTCTGGTGCGGGTGCTCATTCCCATGAGCGTGCCCGGCATCTGCACCGGCATCACCATGGTGTTTGTGCCGGCGGTGTCCACCTTTGCCATCAGCCGTATGCTGGGCGGCGGTTCCAACCTGCTGATCGGCGACCTGATCGAAATGCAGTTCCTGGGCAACAGCTACAACCTGAACGTGGGTTCGGCCATGAGTCTGGTTCTGATGGTGATCGTGCTGCTGTGCATGAGCTTTACCTCCAGCTTTGACGAAGAGGAAATGGAGGGCGCTGTATAATGAAAACAAAGCATTATCGTCTGATGCAGCGCACCTACATGGTGCTGTTCTTCTGCTTCATGTACCTGCCCATTGCCTACATGATGATCTTCAGCTTCAACGAAAGCAAGGGCTATGCACTGTTCACCGGCTTTACCCTCAAGTGGTACAAAAGCCTGTTCACCAACTCCACCATCCTCAATGCGCTGTGGCTTTCGCTGCAGATCGCGCTGTTCTCGGCCATCATCGCCACCATCATGGGCACCATGGCGGCCATCGGCATCAGTTCGATGGGCCGCAAAAGCCGGCTGCTGGTTACCAACCTGACCTATCTGCCGGTGGTCAACCCCGAGATCATCACTGGTATCTCGCTGATGCTGCTGTTTGTGGCATACCAGAAGTTTGCCGCAGGCGAGGGCTGGCTGGCCGAAATGCTGCCCGATCAGATCATGGGCTTTCCCACCCTGCTGATTGCCCACATTGCCTTCAACGTGCCTTATGTCATCTTCAATGTGCTGCCCAAGCTGCGCCAGATGGACATCCGCCTGTATGAGGCGGCGCTTGATCTGGGCTGCACCCCGCGGCAGGCCTTCTTCAAGGTGGTTCTGCCCGAAATCAGCCCGGCGGTGGTGTCCTCCTTCCTGATCTGCCTGACCTACTCCATCGACGACTTTATGATCTCTTACTTCAACAGCGGCACCCGCGAGACCCTGCCGCTGCAGATCTACTCGATGACCCGCAAAAAGGTCAGCCCCGAGATCTATGCGCTGTCCACCATCATGTTCTGCATCATCCTCACCATCATTCTGGTTTCCAATGCGTGGGATACCCATACGTATAAGAAAAACCAGATCAAGAACTGACAGGGGAGGAAAGAGCATGAAAAAAAGACTGTTTTCCCTTGTGCTGTGCGCAGCGCTGCTGTGCGGCGTGTGTGCTCTGCCTGCTTCGGCGGCGGGCAGGACCATCCAACTGGACGAAACTATCAGTGTTTCGGCCGATTATGACTGGACCCGCTTCGCCGGAAAAAACATCACCCTGAACGTGTACAACTGGGGCGAGTATATCTCCAACGGCGCCGACGAAAGCCCGGATGTGGTGGCCCTGTTCGAAAAGCTGACCGGCATTGCGGTCAACTACACCACCTTCGATTCCAACGAGACCATGTACGCCAAAATCAAGTCGGGCGCTGCAAGCTACGATGTGATCTTCCCCTCTGAGTATATGGTGGCCAAGATGATCGACGAGGGCATGCTGGCCGAGCTGGATCTTGCCAACATCCCCAACTTTGCCCTGCTGGATGAGCAGTACACCAATCAGGACTACGACCCCGGCAACCGCCACTGTGTGCCGTATATGTGGTGTACAACCGGCATCATCTATAACACCACCATGGTGAACAACGCCCCCACCGCATGGGCCGATCTGTGGAGTGCGGAATACGCCGGCAACATCCTGATGTTCAACAACAGCCGCGACGCCTTTGCTATTGCTGCCCACAAGATGGGCCAGAGCATCAACCCCACCACCACCGAAGAGGTAGCCCTTGCCATCGAGGAGCTGAAAACCCAGAAAAGTCTGGTGCAGGCCTACGTCATGGACGAGATCTTCGACAAGATGGAAGGCGGCGAAGCTGCTGTTGGTGTGTACTATTCGGGCGATGCCATCACCATGACCACCGATAACCCCGACCTTGCCTGGGTGTTCCCCCAAGAGGGTGTGACCCTGTCCATCGACAATATGTGCATCCCTGCCAGCAGCGCTAACCGGGAAGCGGCCGAGATGTTCATCAACTTTATGTGCGAAGTGGATGTGGGCGTGGCGAATTGCGAGTATATCGGCTATTCCACCCCCAGCACCGCTGTGTGGGAGAATCTTTCGGACGAGCTGAAGTATTCGTCCATTGCCTATCCCGGTGACGAGGTCATGGACAAAGCCCAGCTGTTTACCAGCTTGTCGGATGAGATCAACGAGGCACTGGACATCCAGTGGAGCGAGATGAAAAGCTACAACGAGGGCGGCAATGCCTATATGATGCTGCTGCTTCTGCTGTCCGGCGTGACGCTGGCGGGCTTTAACATCTGGCGCAAGGTGCGCAAAAAGATCCGTGCCACCTACTGATCCGGCACAGACAGTTTTCTGCGATTGTACAAAATACAGGCCATGCCCGGCGGGTGTGGCCTGTATTTTTTGTTGGGGTGTGCTATAATAGTTTCTGTTTTGAAACTGACTGTAAGAAAAAGAGGAAGACGAATGACTGTACCGAATCCGTATTTCGAAGTATATCCTGTGCTGCAGCACGACGGTGATATGTATCACCGCATGAAGCCCTCGGCATTGCTGCGCTACACCCAGCAGATCGCCACTACTCACGCAGCAAAGCTTGGGCTGGACAGCGCTTTTTACCGCGATAACCATCTGGCCTTTCTGCTGGCAAAGCAGGCGCTGGAATTCACCCGTATTCCCGAGGTGGACGAGGTGCTTACCTACACCACCTATCCCGAACAAAGCCGCCGCGCCAGCTACAAACGTGTTACCATCGTGACCGACGAGCAGGGCAGGGAAGTGGCCTGTGTGGACAGCCGCTGGATCCTTGTGGACACCGATACCCGCCGCATTGTGCGCCGTCCGCCTGCGGTGATGGAAGGGCTGTGGCTGCCGGAGGTGGAGCGTACGCTGGATCAGATCGTTCCCAAGGCAGAAACGCTGCGGGACGGCGGTGTGCGCCGGGCCGATTATTCCATGTGCGACACCAACGGCCACATGAACAACACCAATTACATCGACCTTGCCTGCGATCTGATCGATCCGCAGCGGCTGAAAGCCGGTGGTGTGCGCCGGGTGACGGTGTGCTATCACCGCGAGATCCCCTACGGTGAAATGGTGGCCCTGCAAATCGGCAATGTACAGAACGGTGTGTACGTCTGCGGCACGCGGGATGGCCTGCCTGCCTTTGAAGCATATTGCGGGTTTTAAGAATTGAAAAAACCGGTAACAAAATAATTTCAAATAAATTACAATTTTCTTACAAAAAGGTATTGCTTTTTTGGAGTAAAGCGGTTACAATATAGTTACAGCAAGGGCAGCCCCCACGCTGTGAAATCTTTTTCTTGTTATGTGGCGTCGGGCAGGCGTCTCCTCCGGCTGTTCTCCTTCGCAGCTGTCAGCCTGCCACACAGGCGGCGTCCCATCTTCGTGTACAAAAAAGCCCGCTGAAATCAGCGGGCTTTTTTGTACCATATTGAAAACTTGGTTTATAGTAATACTTTTTCATCTTTTGTGTATGCAACATGACCGTTTTTTAACACAAACCTGCCCCAAAGTTTGTGCCGCGCGCACTTTGTATTTTGGGGCAAGTTGTGGTATAGTATTACAAATCATTTAAGGCAAAATTCCGCATTTTTCACCGATCGTTCAACACGAAAAGGAGTAACGCGCTATGGCATATTATTTCGAGCAGCCCTCCCGCACCTTTGGCGAGTATCTTCTGGTTCCCGGCTATTCCGGGCCCGAAAATGTCCCCGCCGCTGTCAGCCTGAAGACCCCGCTGGTCAAGTACCGCAAAGGGCAGGAAGAATGCCCTCTGGTCATGAACATCCCCATGATCAGCGCCATCATGCAGTCGGTTTCCGGCGATCGTCTGGCCATTGCGCTG
>JAFULE010000067.1 GCA_017483235.1 Faecalibacterium sp.
AGCCGATGGAATCCTCGCAGTTTTTGGTCTCGAAGCCCAGACGGGCGGCGATCTCCAGTGTGTTGTCCCGCGCGGCCTGTGCGCCGGGGCCACAGGGGGCGCCGGGCTGGGGGGCGGTCTGCACACTGTCAATGGCAACCAGTGCGCGGATATCCTCAATGATGGCGTCTCGGTTCGCCTCGATGAAAGCGTCGATCTGAGCAAGCAGTTTCTGATCCATATCCTGTTGCATCCTTTCACGGCGGCAAATTTGCGGCCCAGCCGCCCCGCCTGTGTTCTGTTGTTTCAGTATAGCATATTTTGCCCGCAAATCCATAGGGTTTACAGGGGGGAATGTGTGTGAATTTTGCAACTTTTTTGGGTGGACTGGGCCTGCTTGTGTACGGCATGCAACTGCTGAGCGCCGCGCTGTGCCGGCTGGTGGGCACCGATAACACCATCCTTGCCCGACTGCACCGGGCCGGGCCGGCACTCTGTGCTGCGGCGGGGGCAGCGGTGACCGCTGTGGCCGAAAGCAGCAGCGCTGTTACCCTGTTTGCCATGGGGGCCGCTGACGCCGGGGTGCTGACCGTGCGACAAGCAGTGGCCCTGTGCTGGGGGGCAAATCTTGGCACCACGGCCACCGGGCAGATTTTAAAGCTGGCCGGGGCCGACGGTGTTCTCTCCCCCGCGCTGCTGTGCCCGCTGTGCTGCTTTGGGGGGGCGGCACTGGCCCAGTTGGGCAAAGGCCGGCGGCAGATCGCGGGCGAAGCGATGCTGGGGCTGGGGCTGACCTTTACCGGGCTGAACAGCCTGCAGACCGTGTTTTTGCCCCTGCTGCACAGCGCCGGGGCAGCAGGGCTTCTGGCCGGGCTGCAGCACCCGCTGCTGGCCTTTGGGGCGGGGGCCGCGCTGGCGGCCCTTTTGCAAAGCAGCAGCGCCGCGGTGGCCCTTGTGCAGGCCGCGGCTGCCGCCGGGGTTCTGCCCTGGGCGGTGGCGGCCCCGCTGGTGATGGGCACCGATCTTGGCACCTGCAGCACCGCATTGCTGGCGGCGCTGGGCTTTGGCAAAGAAAAAAGTGCCGCCCGGCAGGTGGCGGCCGGGCATTTGCTGTTCAACCTGATCGGCTGCGCAGGCGGGGCGGTGTGCGGGCTGTTTGTACAGAAAAAACCCGTGTGGCACACAGCCGCCAGTCTTGCCGGGGTGGCCGACTTTCAGCTGGCCTTCAATGCCGTTACCCTGCTGGTGCTGCTGCCGGTGCTTTACGGGCGAAAGGGACACTTGGGAAAGAAAAAGCATCCAAAAACCGTTTGATACACCAAAAAAGCCGCCCCTGCTCATGGCAAAGAGCAGGAGCGGTTTGCTTATTCATCAAGATCGAACAATGCGGTGGAAAGATAATGGTCGCCGCCGTCGGGCAGAAGCGCTACGATCAGTTTCCCGGCGTTTTCGGGCCGTTTGGCCAGCTGGGTAGCTGCCCACAGGGCCGCGCCCGCACTGATGCCGCACAGTACCCCTTCGGTGGGGCCAAGCTGTTTGGCGGTTTGAAGGGCATCCGCATCGGTGCAGGGCAGGATCTCGTCGCACAGGGAAACGTCCAGCACTTCGGGCACAAAGTTGGCACCAATGCCCTGAATGCCGTGGGGGCCTGCGTGGCCTTTGGTCAGCAGTGGGCTGGAGGCCGGCTCGACGCCCACCAGCCGGACGGCAGGATTTTGCTCTTTCAGGTAGCGGCCGGTGCCGGTGATGGTACCGCCGGTGCCGATGCCGGCCACAAAGATGTCCACCTTGCCCTCGGTGTCGGCCCAGATTTCGGGGCCGGTGGTGCGGTAGTGGGCATCGGGATTGGCCGGGTTGACGAACTGCCCGGCCAGAATGCTGCCGGGGATCTCCTGCAGCAGCTGATGGGCCCGGGCCACGCTGCCGGCCATGCCCTCGGCGGCGGGGGTCAGTACCAGCTGGGCACCATAGGCCGCCAGCAGCTTGCGCCGCTCGATGCTCATGCTTTCGGGCATGGTCAGGATCAGTTTATATCCCTTGGCCGCCGCGGCGCTGGCAAGGCCGATGCCGGTGTTGCCGCTGGTGGCCTCGATGATGGTGCCGCCGGGGGCCAATTTGCCCTCCCGCTCGGCAGCTTCGATCATGGCAAGGCCCACCCGGTCCTTGGCCGAGCCGGCGGGGTTGCGCACCTCCAGCTTGACCGCGATGCGGGCGGCAAGGCCGTGTTTTTTGCGATAGTTGTTCAGTTCCAGCAAGGGGGTAGCACCCACCAGCTGGGTGACGGAAGAATAGAGCATAGCGCTTCTCCTTTCGGAAGAAAATTTTTTATTACAGCATGCCCGCGGCTGCCCTCGCCGATGCTTCGGTTTGGGTGCCGGTCACATAGTCTTTGGAGCCCACAGCCGCCCAGAAGTCGGCCAGCTCACCGGCCGGGGCGTTCAGCAGCTGCCGGTACAGGGCGACGGTATCCTCTTCGCCCTGTGCGATCAGCTGCCACACATTTGCACAGCGCTGCTGCCCGGTGGCCGGGTCGATCCACTGGGTGGGCAGAGCACGGCCGGCAGCCTTGTCTTTCTTGCTTTCGCCGTACAAGGCACGGGGCGATACATGCCCGGTGATGAACCCACGGCCGCCGAACAGCGGCTCGACCAGCCAGAACACCCCGTACCGGAAGCCGGTGTGGGTCTGGAACAGCCCGCGCAGGGTGGTGCTGTGCAAAAATGCCTTGTCGATCAGTTCTTCGGGGATATTCAGCCCGAACACCTCCCGCACGGCGCAGCAGAACTGCTGTGCCACCTGCTGCATCGAATCGGCAGGCAGGCGGGGGCAGATGTCCTTTACCGGGATGGCCGGGTTGCCGGTATGCTGCTGATGCAGTCGGCTGTCCAGCGCAATTTCGAAATAGCCGTGGCCGCCCGCCTGCCCGTAGGGCATGCTGGGCTGGGTCATGGCCACCACATAGGGATGTACGGCGCAGTCGGTGGCGTAATGGGCCAGAAAGCCCATGAAGTAGTCCTTCTGGGCGGGGGTGTGGGCGTGGCGGTGCAGTGCCTGCAGAAAGGCGCCGGTGCACTCGTCGTGCAGACGACCGCCGAAACCGGGCAGGTCCATGGTGCGGGCGGCGCGCTTTTTCCACACCTGAAAACAGAACAGCATATCGGGG
Source organism: Faecalibacterium sp. (assembly GCA_017483235.1). GTDB lineage: Bacteria > Bacillota > Clostridia > Oscillospirales > Ruminococcaceae > Faecalibacterium. The sequence continues at coordinate 3,143 of JAFULE010000067.1, forward strand.
CCGTTGGCACCCGCCAGAAACGAGGGCAGGCATTGGATCTGCCATCCGGCGCGTTTGGCGGCGGCCTGCGCCACCGCGGCATGTACGTAACCTTCGGGCATAGGGGGCAACCTCCTTTTTAGCAAAAGAACAAAGCACGCCGCCCCGGGTTACGAGGCGG
>JAFULE010000068.1 GCA_017483235.1 Faecalibacterium sp.
AATTTTCATCCTTCAGATAGGTAAGGTAACCGTCCAGCACGGTGGTGCCGGGGTCGCCCAGATTGCCGGCGTCATAAGCGGTTTTGCCATGGCCGATGTGGTCATCGGCATACACCACAAAGCCTGCTTCCTGAAATGCGTCGATCATATGCAGATAACGGCGGGAATGCTCGCCAAAGCCGTGCAGCAGCTGCACCACGGCGCGGGGCTTTTGCAGCGGGGTATAGCACCATGCCTTGATGGTGTCGCGCCCGTTGGCAGAAGGAAAACTGATCTCACGAATAGACATAGCATAAGCCTCCTTTATCGGTGGATGTTGTATCTTTATTGTAAAAAAAGAATTGGGTGCTGTCAATGCAGGTTGCATAGTTTTGCCTTGCAAACGGGCGATTGGTTTGTATTAAGTGTAAAAAAGCGTGTGTGGATTTGATAATAAATTGCCGAAATGTATCGATAAATTATTGACAAATGAAGAACGCGGGCGTATACTGCAACTATGTGAACGTGTTCATAAAGGCGGGCCAACCACCCGCCACGATACAAAAAGGAGAGATGGCCTATGTCCAGCTTTGAAAACCTGCGCGTGGTAGATAACTTCTACCAGACCTCCCTGTTTTTTCCCATGCCCACCGTGGTGATCAGCACTCTGTGCGAAGACGGATCCACCACTCTTGGCCCTTACTCGCTGGTGCAGCCCTACTATGTAGCCGGCAAGGATTACTACGCCATGCTGCTGTGCTGCCGCAATTCCTCCAACACCGCCCAGAACATTCTGCGCAATGGCAAGTGTGCCCTGAATTTTGTGGACGATAAGCCCAAAACCTTTAAGGAGTGTGTCAAGCTGTCCTGGCCGGGCGACAAACCCGAGGATAAGATGCCCAAGTGCGAATTCAAGCTGGAAAAAAGCCTGCTGGAAGAAACCACCGGCGAGCAGCGCCCCATGGTGCTGACCGATGCCATTCAGGTCATCGAGTGCAGCTGGGTCAGCACGTTGGATAACGCGCAGGACGACAAGCCCGGCGAGCTGAACGGCTACGAGGGCCCCTACCATGATTTCAACGGCATCACCTCCAAGTTCGGCGCCCACTTCATCCTCAAGGTGGATAAGATCCTGATGAAGAAAAAATACGCCGATGCCATTGTCAACGGCGTGCGTGCCAAAGACTTCCCCAATCTGCCGGTGGACTACGGCTACCGCGACAGCAAGAACTTCTGGTTCCACCGCAAAACCTGGATGCGTGCCGAGCTGCTGCCCATGCGCAAGCAGTCGCTGGAGTCGGTTCGCTATGCCGCCGACCGTGTGGACGACAAGATCAAGTTCACCGACGATGCGCTGGAAACCATTCTGAATGTGCCCCGTGTTTTCCTCAGCGTGGTGCTGAAGGGCTGTGTGGACTGGGCCCGCGAAAACAATGTGGAGCTGATCACCGCCGAGCATATGAAGATCATCAACGACAAACGCGCCAAGGAAAAGAATAAGAAATAATACAAACCATTTTATAAGGAGGTTTTTTCATGAAAGTTGTATTGGCAGGTGCCTTTGGCAATCTGGGCGCCGAAATTCTCAAATGTCTGGTAGAAGCAGGGCACGATGTCGTGGCCGCTGACCTGAAAGAGGTCGAAATGCCCGAACTGGCCGGAAAATATGTCTTCAAGGCCATCGATGCCACCAAGCCCGAAACCCTGGCCGGCCTGTGCAAAGGCGCCGAAGTGGTCATCACCACCATGGGCCTGACCGGTGCTTCCACCAAGTTCACCGCCTATGACATCGACCAGAAGGGCAACATGAACCTGTACGAAGAGGCCAAGCGTGCCGGCGTCAAAAAGTTCAACTATGTGTCGGTCATCTCCTGCGACGAGCCCGGTGCTGAAGAGATCCCCATGCTCCATGCCAAGTATCTGGTGGAGCAGGAGATCAAAAAGCAGCCCATGGACTGGGTCATCTACCGCCCCACCGGCTATTTCTACGACATTGCCAAGGTGTTCCGCCCCTATGTGGAAAAGGGCGCCATGCAGCTGCTGAAGGGCTACGGCGGCGTGAAGGCCAACGTGGTGGACTGCCCTGACTTTGCAGCTTTTATTGTCGAGCACATGAACGACACCAATGTCACCTTCAATGTGGGCGGCAAGGAAACCTACACCTACGAAGAGATGGCAAAGCTGTGCTTCGAGGCGGCCAATAAGCCCCTGAAAATCAAGTGGGCTCCCATCTGGATGTTCGGCCTGCTGGCCAACCTGCCCAAGATCAAAAAGGCGGGCAAGCACGATATCATCCTGTTCAGCAAGTGGACCCTGAGCCACGACCTTGTGGGCGACACCGTGGTGGGCGACAAGAGCTTTAAAGAATATCTGTTCAACTATTTTGGAAAGGCATAAGGTGAAACAATGGGCTGGAATTATCTTGGTATCTTTTTTGCCGTAAGCCTGGTGGTCTGCCTGTGCGGCTTTAAGAAGTACGTTTACTTCATGTCCATCGGCTACGGCTTTTCGGTGGCGGCCATCGGTGTGGTTATGGCCATCATGGGTCTGGCAGGCAGTTTGCCTGTACAGCTGCCCCATTACATTCTCTGTGCCCTGATGGTGGTATATGGCTTCCGTCTGTCCGGCTTTTTGCTCATTCGTGAGATCAAAAACGCCGCTTATCGCAAAACTTTGGCCGAAGCCACCGGCGATGAAAGCAAGATGCCCTTCTTTGTCAAGGTGGCCATGTGGCTGACCATGGGTGTGCTGTACACCGCCCAGACCTCGCCGGTCTTCTTCCGTCTGTACAACGGAGGCGCAGTGTCGGTGTGCATGTGGATCGGCATTGCCATCAGCATCTTCGGCATTGCGCTGGAAACTGCTGCCGACCAGCAGAAGAGTGCCCAGAAGGCGGTCAACCCCAACAAGGTGGCCATGGAGGGCCTGTACAAGATCGTGCGCTGCCCCAACTACTTTGGTGAGATCCTGTTCTGGACCGGCCTGACTGTTTCCAGCCTGGACACCCTGCAGGGCGGCGGCCAGTGGGCCACCGTGATCATTGCCTACATCCTGATCGTATTCATCATGTTCAACGGCGCCCAGCGTCTGGAAAAGCGCCAGATGAAGCGGTATGCCAACGATGCCGAGTACAAGGCTTACGCGGATAAGACCCCCATCATCATTCCGCTGCTGCCCATCTACCATCTGAACAAACAAAACTAAGCAGGCGTTTGCGGCCGGCGGGCGCTGCCCGCCGGTTTGCCTGTTTTTACAGGGGAGGAATTGACCCATGCATGACTTTTCAATCGCTATGGCGCTGGTGGATTACATCCCGGTGGGGCTGTTTGGCTATGCCGCAGCCCTGCTGCAGCGCGATCTGTACCACAAAATGACCAAGGGCAGCTTTGCCCTGTTTGCCGCCGGCACCATCAACGTATTTGCTGCCGGTTTTCTGAAAGCAAGCTGGAAACTGCTGTACGCCGCCGGTATCTGCGACTTTGCAGCCCTGAACGCCATGTTCTTCCCGGTGCAGTCCATCGGTTTTCTGCTGGCCGGCCTTGGGGTGCTGCTGATGCTGAACACCCAAAAGGATAAGGTGCTGTATGCGGCGGCCCCGCCGGTGTTCAGCGGTACCTTTGTATTTGTGGGGCTGATGGTGGCCGGTCTTGGCTGTATCGACGGCGGGCTGTGTTATGTAGCTGCCAAAATGAAAAAGAAACCGGCCATTGTCTGCTTTGCGGTCAGCTTTGTCTGCTCGCTGTGCATGGGGTATCTGTCCAGCAAAGACTTTACCCCGGCCTACATGAACTGGGCGGCCGAGTTGATCAATGTGTGCGGCCAGGGGCTGTTCCTTGCCGGTGTGCTGCAGCTGGATAAAGCCGGCCTTGCCGATTTTGAATGGAGGCGCTGATTATGATTTCCAAAATGCTGGGCCGGGTGGGCAGGCAGTTTGCCATACATGCCATTGACCCGGGTGAATACCGCACCATGAAGGTAAACGGCATGAAGTTTATCATCCATGCCTTTACGGCCGAAGGGCTCGGCCATGTTTCGGCTATGCAGGCGGAAGGCTTTTTCGGCCTGATGAAGATGGATACCCTCATCATCACCCCCACGCAGGTGGACCTGCCGCTTCTTTCCTACGACCGGGTGCATGCCATGGGCAACGACACCTTGATTTTTGAGCTGTACGATACCCAGTTGGCTCCGGCGGATCTGAGCGGCCTGCAGCAGGCAAAAGAAAACGCCGCCGCCTTGCCCGACCACGATCTGGGCACCCATTGGTACGATTCCATCAAGCTGCCGGTCAGCTTTGCCAAAAAGGGCAAAAAGGCCCACGCGCAGGCTTTTGATGCGGCGGCGATCGAATACTTTGAAAATTATCTGGCAGCCGCCCGGATGGCCCAGCCCTGCGCGGCGGCCCCCAAGCTGGAAAAGGCGGCCGTGTATGTGGACGGTTTGCTGGCCCATGGCGGCCCGTCCACAGACGTATTCAAAAAGGGCATCGGAGAAGAAAAAACAGCCGATCTGTTCCGCCGGGTGCTGTTTGGCACCCAGTTGTGAGCACAATGTGGTGCACAGCGCATAAAAAATATCATCTGGTTTAAAATATTTTAAAAACAATTGACAAAAAACAAAATACATGGTACGCTTTTGCATATTTATTCGATGTGTAAAAGCGTTTGAGCGGAAACCAGTACCCGATGAATGCGCTTGCAGAGAGCTGCCGGTTGGTGAAAGGCAGCAGGGCAAAGTCGGCGAATTCCTTCCGTGAGCTGTGGGCTGAAGGCTGTTTTGCTGGGTAGGCTTCACCGGAAAGCGAACCGTTATCTTTCGCCGGGGTGTGTATGCACCCGATGAGGCCCTTTTTGCGAGAAACGGGCAAAAGCAGAGTGGTACCGCGGTTTTTCCGCCCCTGTTTTCCCCTTGTGGGGAAAGCAGGGGCTTTTTTGTTGGTTGTTACACGGCGCTGTGTGCCGTGCAGAGAATAAAACACATCAAAAAAAGAAGGAGCGTTTCCCATGAAAAAACTTGTATCTCTGGTTCTGGCGCTGGCCATGAGCGTCAGCGTATGCCTCACTCTGACCGCCTGCGGCGGCGAAAAGGCTGCCGATTACACGGTGGGCGTCTGCCAGCTGATGGAACACGAATCGCTGGATAAAGCTACCGAAGGCTTTACTGCCGCCCTGACTGCCGCCCTGAAGGAGGCCGGCAAAACGGTGGAGTTTGATACACAGGTAGCCGGCGAAGCCGATCTGTGCACCACCGTCATCAACACCTTTACCGCCAAAAAGGTGGACCTGATCATGGCCAACGCTACCCCGGCGCTGTTGGCTGCGGCCAACGCCACCACCACCATCCCGGTGCTGGGCACCTCGGTTACCGACTATAACGACACCTTCAAGGGCGACATCCCGGTCAACGTTTCGGGCACTTCGGATGCGGTTCCCTTTGACGAGCAGGCTTCCATGATGATCGACACTCTGGGTCTGGTCAAGGGCGATCTGGTGGGCGTGCTGTACTGCACCAACGAGTCCAACTCGCTGATTCAGTACGAGGCGGTCAAGGCTCTGTTCGAGGCCGAGGGCATTGTGGTCAAGGCCTACACCTTCTCTGAAACCACCGAGCTGCAGGCTCTGGTCACCGCCGCTGCCGGCGAGGTCAAGGCCCTGTATGTGCCTTCCGACAACACCGTGGCTGCCAACGATACCATCGTAGGCACCATCTGCACCGAAAACAACGTGCCCGTTTTCACCAGCTACGGCGGCGCTGTCTGCTACGCCAGCCTTGCCATCGACTACTACGCCCTGGGCGAAGAGACCGGCAAGATGGCCGCTGAAATTCTGCTGGGCAAAAAGACCCCTGCCGACATCGAAGTGCAGACTCTGGTGCCCTCGGTGGTTTACAACAGCGAGCTGTGCGCCAAGCTGGGCATCACCGTGCCTGCCAACTAAGCAGCAAAATTTGATCCTGAGGTAGAGCGATGGTTTTTTTGAACGCATTGCCCGGTGCGGTGGCACAGGGCCTGATTTGGGGATTGGTTGCGATCGGCGTCTATATCTCCTATAAAATTCTTGATATGGCAGATATGACGGTGGACGGCTCCATCTGCACCGGCGGCTGTGTGTGCGCGGTGCTGATCACCAACGGTGTGCCCGCGTGGCTCAGCGTGCTGGTGGCCTTTGCGGCGGGCGCACTGACCGGTGTGGTCACTGGCCTGCAGCACACCGTGCTGGGGGTACCCTCCATTCTGGCGGGCATTCTCACTCAGCTGATCCTGTACTCGGTCAATCTGGCCATTCTGGGCGGCAAGTCACTCATTTCGTTTGTGGGCGGCACCCACAACCTGCTGCTCAGCATGAGCAACAATCCCATGGCCATTGTCACAGCCGGCGGCATCATTGCGGCTACTATCGTGCTGCTGTGGCTGTTCTTTTACACCGAACTGGGCCTGACCATCAAATCCACCGGCGATAACCCCGACATGAGCCGGGCTCAGGGCGTGGATGTCAGCTTCAACAAGGTGCTGGGTCTGGCCGTGTCCAACGGCATTGTGGCGCTGGCCGGTGCATTGCTGGCCCAGTACAAGGGTTCGGCCAACATCAACGATGGCCGCGGCGCCATCGTCATCGGCCTGGCAGCCATCTTCATCGGCCTGTCGGTCTCGCTGAAAATCAAGCCCAACTTTGTGGTCAGCCTGATCGGTGTGGTGGGCGGCAGCATCGTCTATTACATGATCTACAACTTTGTCATCATGCTGGGTCTGAAAACCGATTACCTCAAAATGCTGTCGGCCCTCATTGTTATTCTGTTTTTGGCTGCACCTTATCTGAAAGGCGAATACTTCAGCAAAAATACCGTTC
>JAFULE010000069.1 GCA_017483235.1 Faecalibacterium sp.
ATGACCGTGGCCTGCGCTGTTGCTGCTTCTCAGGTCAACGCCTGATCGCTGCGCTGAACAGATACTGAAACAAAAAAGATCCCCGCCCTCTTTGCAGAGGGCGGGGATCTTTTTTGTGCTTCTTCAAAACCAAGTCAGCGCTTGATGTCGTAGTTCTGGTTCATCAGGTTGCGGATGCTCTGAACAGCGTCGGTGATGTTGGCGTCGCCGCGGATGGTGTGCTTGATCACGCTGCTGGCCACCGCAAAGTTGACCAGATCCATGGGCTTGTAGTCATGCATCATGGAGTAGATCAGGCCGCTGGCAAAGGCATCGCCACCGCCCACGCGATCCAGAATGTTAAAGGTGAACATCTTGGACTCGAAGGTATGACCCTGATACCACATAAAGGCCTTCAGGCTGTTTTCGCTGCCGCTGTGGGCATAGCGCACGTGGCGGGCAATGCATTTCAGGTTGGGATAGCGCTCGATAAATCTCTGGAAGATCTCGTCCTGCTGCTCGTAGCTGGGCTGCAGGGGCACGCCGTCTTTCCAGTCGCCCTTTGCGTGGTCGTTTTCGTCCTTCCACAGATGATACGGCTCAATGCCAAGCAGCACGTCCACATAAGGCAAGCACTCGGTGCAGAAGTCGCGGGCTTCCTCCCAAGTCCACAGCCGGCTGCGGAAGTTGCCGTCAAAGCTGACGGTCAGGCCCAGCTCTTCGGCCACCTTCAGGCAGTCCATGATCAGGGTGCGGCAATTGGGGGCCAGCGCCGGGGTGATGCCCGACAGGTGCAGCCAGTCAAAGCCTTCCAGCAGTGCATGCAGATCCACCTTGCTGAAATCATACTCGGTAATGGCACTGTGTTTGCGGTCGTAGGTCACCTTGCTGGGGCGGATGCCGTAGCCGGTTTCGAGGTAATAGGTGCCCAGACGGTGGGTGGGGGTTTCGGCATGGCTGGACAGGATCACCGGGGTGCAGTGCACATCGTTCGAGCGCAGCATACGCACCGCGCTCTTGCCAAGGCTGTTGTTAGGCACCACGGTAAAGAAGGTGCTGTCCACGCCAAGGTTAGCCAGAGCAAGGGCAATGTTGGCCTCGCTGCCGCCGTAACTGGCGTCAAAATTGGAAGCCATGCGGATCTTTTCATAGTTCGGGGGGGTCAGACGCAGCATGATCTCGCCAATGGTGATAAATTTTTTGCCGCTGGTGTTCAGCAGGGGATTGGAATGTTCCATGTGTGATCCTCCTTGTTTTCTCCTTGTAGGTTTTTCGCTTTTCTCTGCCGCAAAACGAAAAAATACCAAGTACACAATCTGAGTCTATTGTAGCGGGTTTGCAGCCGAATTGCAACGCGATTTGCAACAGTTGCTCAAAATTGTGTGGCTCCAATTCCAAAATCTCTTGAAAAATGACAATATTTGTATTATGATAAGTGATACAAATAATACAAATGAACGGGAGGAACAGCGTATGCTGCTTCGGCTGGATTTTGGCAGCGATATCCCCATCTATCAGCAGATCCGCAACCAGATCGTACTGGGCATTGGGCAGGGGCAGCTTGCCCCCGGGCAAAAGCTGCCTGCTATCCGTGCGCTGGCAGACGAGTGCGGCGTCAACACCATGACGGTCAGCAAGGCCTATCAGCTGCTGAAGGCCGAGGGCTACCTACGCACCGACCGGCGGGGCGGCACCGTCATCTGCCGTCCCCAAACCGAAGCGCAGCCCCGGCCCGAAACCCTGCAGGGGCTGCGGCTGCATCTGAATGAACTGAAACTGGTCGGCTATTCGGAACAGCAGATCCTGCAGCTGTGCCGTGAGCTGTGCCGTAAGGAGGGGTGAGTATGGGTTGGCTGCTGAACAATCTTTTGCTGTGGGGCAGCATCCTCTGGGTGCCGGCGCTGATGCACGTGATGCTGTGCAACGAGGCGAAGTTCAAGAAAAACATGGTGGTGGGGGTCACCCTGCCGTTTGAAGCCCGGCAAGAAGAACAGGTGACTGCCCTGCTGGCAGAGTTCCGCAAACAGTCCCGCCGCACCTGCTGGGGGCTGACCCTTGCGGCGCTGCCCTGTCTGTTCATCCGCCGGTTTGCGGTCGGGTTTGTGCTGTGGGGCGTGTGGATGATCGCGGTGCTCATACTGCCCAATGTGCCCTTTGCCCGCTGCAACCAGAAACTGAAAGAACTGAAAAGACAGCGGGGCTGGCAGGGCACCCCGGGCCCGGCCGCGTCGCTGACCGTGGCGGCTCAGCCGCTGCAGTGGCTGTCGCCTCTGCATTTTATTCTGCCGTTTTTGTTGTCGCTGCTGCCGCTGGTATTTGAGCATACCCTTTGGGGGCTGTACCTGCTGGATGCGGCTATGGTGCTGTTGTTCTGGGTCTGTTACCGGTGGGCTTACCGCCGCAAGGCCGACGCGGTGGACGAAAACGAAGCTCTGACCGCTGCCCTTACCCGCATCCGCCGCCGCCAGTGGAACCGCTGCTGGCTGTGGTGCAGCTGGTATGCCGCAGCGCTCAACCTGACCGTCTGGCTGGCCATGGCCCGCCCCGGCTGGATGATGGCGGGTATTCTGGCATGGTCGGTACTGCTGACATGGGCTGTGCTGGACGCCGAATGGCGCACCCGCACCCTGCAGGAACGTCTGACTGCCCAATGCGGCACCGGCCTGTATCTGGATGAAGACGACCAGTGGCCGTGGGGGCTGATCTATTATAATCCCAACGACTGCCATCTGATGGTGAACAATCGGGTGGGTATGGGCACCACCTTCAATATGGCAAAGCGTCCGGCACAGATCATCATGGCCGGCGTGGCGCTGTTGCTGCTGGCCATGCCGTTGGGGCTGGGGCTGTGGTTCTGGCAGCTGGAAAATGCTACCACGACCCTTACCGTGACCGAAAATGCCCTTGTGGCCGAGCATACCAAGGTGGAATATGAGATCCCGCTGGAACAGATCGAAACGGTGGAGCTGCTGGAAGAGCTACCCGCCATCAGCCGCATCTGGGGCACCGGTATGGACAGCATCCAGAAGGGCAGCTATTCTTCGCCGTGGGGCAATATCCGTGTTTGCATCGATCCGCGCGGTGGCCCGTGGCTTTTGGTCACCACCACGGGCGGTGCAAAATATCTGATCGGCAGCGGTGAAAGTGCGGCGGCGGTGTATCAAATCCTGAACCCATAACAGGCAAAAGAGAATCCCGGAACATTCCGTTTCAGAAATGTTCCGGGATGTTTTATTCTTCGGTTTTAGCGGCCTCGGCGGCACGCTGTGCTTTTTCGGCGCGGCTCTGCCGGTCGCGGGGAGAGGGGAACAGCCAGTTGATGGCCAGCGCCACCCACACGCCGATGCCGGTATCCAGAATGCGGGCAAGGGTGTAGCTGATGTAACGCTCGGGCGTTACGGTGTACAGCACCACAAAAAACACCACCGTGCCGGGCTGAATGGCGCCGGAGGCGCCAAACATCGAGCTGATGTACAGCACCAGAAACAACCCCAACCCCAGCCCCAGCCAGTCCGGACGCTGAAAGGGGGCAAGGTTCAGCAGCCAGTAAAAGGGAATGGCCAGCAAACCGCCGATCAGGGTGCCGATAAAACGGTTGCCGCCGGTTTTCAAGCCTTCCCGTACCATGCCGCCCATGCCGTACACTGCACCAATGCAGGCAAAGCAGGCGTTTCGGTCAATCAGCCCGTAAACAAGAGCCACCAACGTGGCCGCCGCCACGGTTTTGATCATGCGGCCGCCTACCTTGGGAAAGTGAAGAAACGGTTTGTGAGGGGTATCCATAAAAAGTCAGAACCTTTCTGCAGCAAAGTTTTTTCGACTCTATACTACCCCCGTTTTTCCGGTTTGTAAAGCTCGTTTTCGACAGAATATGGCAAGAAAAACTCCCGCGGCCAGGGATCCCGCCGCGGGAGTTTTGTTTGAGAAACGATTATTTCAGATACTCGATCTTGCCCGGCAGAATGCCCGTGATGCCCATGCCCGGCGCATCCGAAACGGTGATCAGCTGCTCATCAAAGCTGGCGCCGCCCAGAATGTGATCCTCGCTGCACAGCGAAGGACCGTCCAGATCCACCTTGGTGATGATCTGCTTGGCACAGGCCAGATGCACCGCCGCATTCACACTGATCTTGGCCTCCAGCATGCAGCCGATCATGCACTCTACGCCGCAGGTTTCGGCCAGCGAGGCGATGTGCAGGGCGTTGTAGATGCCGCCGCATTTCATCAGTTTGATGTTCAGATAATCGGCCGCGTGCATCTGCAGAATGCGCAGCGCATCTTTGTCCCCAAACACGCTTTCGTCGGCCAGAACCGGCACAGGGGAATGGTCGGTAACATACTTCAGCCCGTCAATATCCCACGCGGGCACCGGCTGTTCGACAAATTCAATGTCCAGCCCCTTGTCCTGCATCTGGTTCAGAATGCGCACCGCCTGTTTGGCGTTCCAGCCCTGATTGGCGTCGATGCGGATGCACCGGTCGGGGCCGGCCACAGCGCGCACGGCGGCCAGCCGCTCAATGTCGCGGGCAGGGTCTTTGCCTACCTTGATCTTCAGGCAGTCGTAGCCGCGGTCGATGGCGTTCTGGGTGTCGCGGGCCATCTCGTCGGGGGCGTTCACGCTGATGGTAATGTCGGTCACGATCTGCTTGCGGCTGCCGCCCAGCAGTTTGTATACCGGCAGCTTGTACAGCTGACCATACAGGTCATACAGGGCCATGTCCACCGCGGCCTTGGCGCTGGAATTGTGCACCACGCAGCTGTTTACCGCCTGGATCAGGCTTTCGAAATCGTCCACATCCCGGCCCACAATGGTCTTGGCAATGTGGTCGCGAATGGCACCCACAATGGCGCCGGTGGTGTCGCCGGTGATCACGCCGGTGGGGGGCGCTTCGCCATAGCCCACCGCGCCGGTGTCGGTGTGGATCTCCACCACCACATCCTCCACGCTGCTTACGCTGCGCAGGGCGGTTTTAAAAGGTACCCGCAGGGGCACGCTGATGCGGCCCAGCCGTACTTCGGTAATTTTCATCCTGTTTTCCCTCCCGCTGGGGCCGGCGGCGGGTTACACGGCCGGCCAATGGTTCTTTCATTATAAGCCGCGTTGTGCCGCAATGCAAGGGCTGCCATGACTAACCGCCCCCTTTGCTGCGTAAACTGTTTGTGCAAAGGGGGCAGGGTATGAAACAAAAAGCAAAGCCGGCACACGGCCGGCCGCTGGTTGTGTCGGGCGCTGCGCTTGATCTTCCGTTCCTGATTCTGGTGCTTACACTGGTGGCCTTTGGGCTGATCATGCTGTTCAGCGCCAGCTATGCGGTGGGCATGTATCGCCGGGGCGACCCCTACACCTATATCCGGCCCCAGCTGCTGTACGCAGCGGTTGGGCTGGCGGCCATGTGGGCGGTCAGCCATCTGGATTACCACATCTTTCACCGGCTGGCGTGGCCGGTGCTGGCGGTCTCGCTGGTTTTGCTGGTGGTGGTGCTGTTTATGCCCGAGTACAACGGCTGCAAGCGATGGATCGTGCTGCCGGGACTGGGCACCCTGCAGCCCAGCGA
>JAFULE010000070.1 GCA_017483235.1 Faecalibacterium sp.
CCGCTCTACGGTGGTGCATTCGGCAGTGCCGTGGAAGTTGAAGCCGCCGGTGCCCAGATTGGGGCAGGGCAGGCCCATCCAACTCAGGCGGGCGCCGTCGGTGCCGCCGCGCACGGGCACCTCTTCAGGGGTAAGGCCGGTCATGGCAATGGCCTTGCGGGCGGTTTCCACCAGATGGAAGTGGGGGCGGATCATCTCCACCATGTTCTGGTAGCTGTCTTTGATGGTCAGCTTGACGGTGCCGGGGCCATACTTGGCGTTCAGCATGGCCTGCTGCATCTGCAGCTGCAGTTTTTTGTGTTCCAGCTTGGCAGCGTCGTGGTCGCGCAGGATATATCCCAGCTTCGCCTTGCTGACATCACCCACCATCTGGGTCAGGTGATAAAAGCCCTCGCGGCCCTCGGTGTGCTCGGGGCGGGCCTGTTGCGGAATGGCCATGTGGAACTCCATGGCCACGTTGGAAGCGTTGATCATCTTATCCTTGCTGTCGCCGGGGTGCACCGAAAAGCCGGTGATCTCCACCAATGCCGACGCGGCATTGAAGTTTTCGTACTCGATGCTGCCCGCATCGCCGCCGTCCACCGTGTAAGCAAAGTCGGCGCCAAAGCCGGCAATGTCAAACTCGTCCGCACCGCGGCCGATCTCTTCGTCGGGGGTAAAGCCGATACAGATCTTGCTGTGGGGCAGCTGTTCCTTGATTAAAGTTTCGGCAGCGGTCATGATCTCGGCCACACCTGCTTTATCGTCGGCACCCAGAAGAGTGGTGCCGTCAGAGGTAATGAGGGTTTCGCCCTTCATCGATGCAAGGAAAGGAAATTTTTTCACACTCAGCAGGGTGCCGCCGGGCAGCAGAATATCGCCGCCGTCGTAGTTTTCGTGCAGCATGGGCTTTACATTTTCGCCGCTGGCATCGTCGGCGGTGTCCATATGGGCGATCAGGCCAAGGGCAGGCTTGTCCTCACAGCCGGGGGTTGCGGGCAGGGTGCCGTACACATAGCACTTTTCGTCCACGCGGGCATCCTCAATGCCCAGCTGTTTCATTTCTTCCACCAGCATGTGGGCCAGATCAAACTGGCGGGCGGTGCTGGGGCAGTTTTCACATTCGGGGTCCGAGGTGGTGTGCACCTGAGCATAGCGAAGCAGTCGTTCATAAGCGCGCATCGAAAGGCACTTCCTTTTTTCTGGATTTTTGACGCCGCGGCAGCTGCCGCAAAAGCTACTGTTATCATACCATGTTCCCCGGTTTGTGGCAAGTTGAGTGTTGGAATACGGCGGCGTTTGTGGTAAACTATTATTATCTGTAAGGATTCAGCGCATTGCGCGCTTTTAACAGGAGGGTATCCGATTTATGGAAAAATCCGTTTTTGCTGGCAAAACCTTAATGATCACCGGCGGCACCGGCAGCTTTGGCCACACGGTGCTGAAGCATTTTCTGACCACCGACATCGGCGAAATCCGCATTTTCTCCCGCGATGAGAAAAAGCAGGACGATATGCGCCACGAACTGCAGGTAAACTACCCCGAATATTTCCAGAAGGTCAAATTTTATATCGGCGACGTGCGCAACATTCAAAGTCTGCGCGACGCCATGCCCGGTGTGGATTACATCTTCCACGCCGCTGCTCTGAAGCAGGTGCCCAGCTGCGAGTTTTTCCCCATGGAAGCCGTGCGCACCAATGTGGAAGGCACCGACAACCTGTTGCACGCCGCCATTGAAAACGACGTAAAAAATGTGGTGTGCCTGTCTACCGACAAGGCTGCCTACCCCATCAATGCTATGGGCATTTCCAAGGCCATGATGGAGCACGTGGTCACCGCCAACGCCCGCGTGGCTGCCGAGCGGGGCAAGACCACCATCTGCTGCACCCGCTACGGCAACGTGATGTGCAGCCGCGGCAGCGTCATTCCCCTGTTTGTGGACCAGATCCGTGCCGGCAACCCCATCACCATCACCGACCCCAACATGACCCGCTTTTTGATGAATCTGGACGAAGCGGTCGATCTGGTCATGTTTGCTTTCCAGCACGGCCGCCCGGGCGACCTGTTCATTCAGAAGTCAGACGCCTCTACCATTGGTGTGCTGGCACAGGCGGTGCAGAAGCTGTTTGGCGACACCGGCACCCGCATCATCGGCACCCGCCACGGCGAAAAGCTGTATGAAACCCTGATGACCCAGGAAGAGCGTCTGCGCGCCGAGGATATGGGCGATTACTACCGCGTAAGCGCCGACAACCGCGATTTGAACTACGACAAGTTTGTGGTGAAGGGGCAGGTAAACACCCAGGCCGATGAAGCCTACACCAGCCACAACACCCGCCGGCTGAACGTGGACGAAACGGTGGCCAAGATCATGACCACCGACTATATTAAGGAACAGCTTGCCAACTGGGGCAAGTAATACGCTGCAAAGGGGCCACTGTTTATGATCACGCTGTCCTCCCCCATTCTGATCACCGGCGCGGCCGGTTTTGTGGGCAAAAACCTGGTGGAAACCCTGAAGGCCGCCGGGTATGAAAATCTGCTCTGCTTCGACATCAGCGACACCCCCGAAACCCTGAAGGACTACTGCGCCAGGGCGGAGTTTGTCATTCATCTGGCGGGGGTGAACCGTCCCACCGACCCGGCCGAGTTTTACACCGGCAACGCCGGCCTGACCGACACCCTGCTGGCATGGCTGGAGCAGGCAAATAATCCTGCCCCGGTGCTGGTCACCAGCAGCACACAGGCCGAACTGGACAACGACTACGGCAAAAGCAAACGGCAGGCCGAGGACGCCATTTTTGAGCATGGCGAGCGCACCGGTGCACAGGTGTACGTGTTCCGCATGCCGGGCGTATTCGGCAAATGGTGCCGCCCCAACTACAACAGCGTGGTAGCCACCTTCTGCCACAACATTGCAAACGACCTGCCCATTCAGGTGCGGGACCCCAATTATGAGTTCCCGCTGGTTTACATCGATGACGTGGTGCAGTGCATCCGCGACGCGATGGAGCAGGGCGTGGTGATGGCCGACCGCGGCGTGCGGCCCATCTGCCGGATGCATCCCATCCACACTGTAACGCTGGGCTTTCTGGCCGAGACCATTCAGAGCTTCCCCGAAGGGCGCAAGACCCTTGCCACCCCCTATTTGGCCGAGGGCAGCATCGAAAAGAAGCTGTACAGCACCTACCTGAGTTACCTGCCCAAAAATGCCTTCAGCTATCCGCTGAAGATGAATGTGGACAACCGGGGCAGCTTTACCGAAATTTTGCGCAGCCCCGAACGCGGGCAGGTCAGCGTGAACCACATCAAACCCGGCATCGTCAAGGGCAACCATTGGCACAACACCAAAAACGAAAAGTACCTTGTGGTACACGGCCAGTGCACCACCCGCCTGCGCAAGGTGGGCACCGATGAGGTAATCGAATATGTAACCAGCGGTGACAAACTGGAAGTAATCGACATTCCCACCGGCTACACCCACAACATCGAAAACACCGGAACCGAGACCGCCGCGGTGGTGATGTGGGTGAACGAGCCCTTTGACCCCGAACACCCCGATACCATCTTTTTGAAAGTGTGAGGAACTCATGGCTAAAATTAAACTGATGACCATCATCGGCACCCGGCCCGAGATCATCCGGCTGAGCGCCGTGATCAAAAAATGTGACGTGTACTTCGACCAGATTCTGGTGCACACCGGCCAGAACTACGACTACAACCTGAATCAGGTATTCTTCAACGATCTGGGCCTGCGTGCACCGGATTTCTATCTGGACGCGGTGGGCAAAGATCTGGGCGAGACCATCGGCACCATCATCGCCAAAAGCTACGCGCTGATGGTCGAACAGAAGCCCGATGCCCTGCTGATCCTTGGCGACACCAACAGCTGCCTGTCTGCCATTGCGGCAAAGCGGCTGCACATTCCCATCTTCCATATGGAGGCCGGCAACCGCTGCTTTGACGAGTGCCTGCCCGAAGAGACCAACCGCCGCATTGTGGACCACATTGCGGATGTGAACCTGTGCTACTCCGAGCATGCCCGCCGCTACCTGAACGCCGAGGGCACTGCCAAAGAGCGCACCTATGTCACCGGCAGCCCCATGGCCGAGGTTCTGCACGCCAACCTGCCCCAGATCGAGGCGTCGGATATTCTAAGCCGTCTGGGTCTGGAAAAGCACAAGTACATGCTGCTTTCGGCCCACCGCGAGGAGAACATCGACACCGAAAAGAACTTCACCGACCTGTTCACCTCCATCAACCGTCTGGCCCAGAAGTATGATATGCCCATCCTGTACAGCTGCCATCCCCGCAGCCGCAAGCGGCTGGAGGCCAGCGGCTTTGTGCTGGACGAGCGGGTGCGCCTGCACGAGCCTCTGGGCTTCCACGACTACAACCACCTGCAGATGAACGCCTACTGCGTAGTGTCCGACTCGGGCACCCTGCCGGAAGAGTCCAGCTTCTTTACCAGCGTGGGGCATCCCTTCCCGGCCGTCTGCATCCGCACCTCTACCGAGCGCCCCGAAGCACTGGACAAGGGCTGCTTTATTCTGGCCGGCATCAGCGGCGACGGCGTAGGGCAGGCGGTGGAGACTGCTGTTTCCATGAACGACAACGGCGATCTGGGCATCCCTGTTCCCGTATATGTAGAGGATGTGTCCACCAAGGTGGTCAAAATCATCCAAAGCTATGTGGGCGTGGTCAACAAGATGGTCTGGCGCAAGTACTGAGAAAACACCCGGTATTGGCTCGACAGCCGTCGACTGGTGCGCAATTTCCGTGATAGGATGATCGTATGGATTTTCAGAACAAAAAATTGCTTGTCGTCACCCAGCATTTCTGGCCGGAGAACTTCCGCATCAACGACATTGTGGACGGCTTTCTGGCCGACGGCATTGCGGTGGACGTGCTGTGCGGTCTGCCCAACTACCCCAAAGGCATCTGGTTTGACGGTTACAGCGCCAAGGGCCCCTTTTTCGAAGAATACCACGGCGCGCGCATCTACCGCTGCAAAGAAGTGCCCCGCACCGGTAACAGCTCGGTGCGCATCTTTCTGAATTATGTTTCGTGGCCGCTGTACGCTGCACTGGCGCTGCATCGGCTGCCCGGCGGCTACGACGCGGTGCTGTGCTATAACACCAGTCCCGTGCTGATGAGCTGGCCCGCCATTCTGGCCGCCAAAAAGTTCAAGGCCCCGCTGACCAACTATGTGCTGGACATCTGGCCCGAAAACCTGTACTCGGTGCTGAACATCGGCAACAAATTTTTGCGTTGGGTGGCCCAGACGGTGAGCGACTGGCATTATAAAAAGGCCGACCGGCTGATTGCCATGAGCCCCGGGCTGAAGGCAAAGCTGCTGGAGCGTGTGGGCGAAACGAACACCGGCCTGTGCAAAAAACAGAACAAGCAGTATGCTGTCATCCCCCAGTACTGCGAGGATTTTTATGCCGCGCCCGCCTGTCACGAAGGGGTGAAGGCCCAGTATGCCGGCCGCTTCAACCTGATGTTTGCGGGCAACTTCAGCCCGGCCCAAAGCCTTGACACCGCACTGAAAGCCATGGCCCGCATCCGGGACGGCTGGGATGAAACCAGCCCCCTGCCCCGGCCGCATCTGCTGCTGGTGGGTGACGGCATGAGCCGCAAGGAGCTGGAGGCGCTGACCGATGAACTGAGCCTGCGGGATTGGGTACGCTTTTACGGCAGTGTCAAACCCACCGAGATCCCTGCCCTTTCCGGCGCAGCGGACGTGTTGCTGGTGCCCCTTTCGGACAGCCCTGATCTTGGCCTGACCATTCCGGCAAAGCTTGCCAGCTGCATGGCGGCGTCAAAACCTCTGCTGGTTTCCATCAACGGCGAGGGAGCGGCCGCCGCGGCCGAAAGCGGCGGCGCACTGGTCAGCCCCGCCTGCGACGATGAGGCGCTGGCGGAAAATCTGCTGCGGCTGGCCGCCATGACCGACGACGAACGCAGCACCATGGGCAAGGCCTCCTTTGCCTATTACCAAAGCCACTACCGCCGCGCTGAGCTGCTGCGGCAGATTGAAGAATTCATTTTTTAACACGAAAGGAACAAGGGAATGAGCGCAAAAATTCTGGTCATCATCCCCTGCTATAACGAGGAAGAAAACCTTGTTCGGGTCATCGATCGGCTAAAACGCAGCTGCCCCGATGTGGATTATCTGGTGGTGAACGACTGCAGCACCGACCGCAGCGAGCAGATCCTGCGGGAGAACGGTTACAATCATGTAACCCTGCCGGTCAATCTGGGCATCGGCGGCGGTGTGCAGACCGGTTACCGCTATGCGGTAGAAAACGGCTACGACATTGCGGTGCAGATGGACGGCGACGGCCAGCACGACCCCGCCTATCTGTACGAGGTGACCGGCCCAGTGGAACGGGGCGAGCTGGATATGTGCATCGGCAGCCGGTTCATCACCAAAGAGGGCTTTCAGACCAGCTTTATGCGTCGGCTGGGCATCAACATCCTGTCAGTGCTCATCCACATTCTGTCCGGCAAGAAGGTGCTGGACGTAACCAGTGGTTTCCGTGCGACCAACAAGGAGTTGACCGCCTATTTTGCCAACCACTATGCCGCCGATTATCCCGAGCCCGAAGCAATCATGTCTGCCACCCTGAACGGGTTCAAGGTGGGTGAGGCACCGGTGGTTATGGAAGAGCGCATGGGCGGCGTTTCCAGCATTCGCAGCCTGAAAAGTGCTTACTACATGATCAAGGTGAGCATCGCGCTGGTGATCAACCGTATCTCGATCCAAAAGAAAGGGGGCCGCGGCTGATGAGTGGCGTAACACAGTTATTCTTTATTCTGGGCGCGCTGTGCCTTTTAGGGTTCATCCTTTGGCTGCTGAAAAAGGACACCCTGAGCGTGAAATACAGTCTGATCTGGCTGCTGTGCGGTGCCGTGCTGCTTGTTTTTGCGGTATGCCCCTATTTTGTGTATGTCATCCGTGACATTCTGGGCATGGAAGTGCCCAGCAATGTGGTGTTTCTGATGCTGGATGGCTTCGAACTGCTGATTCTCATCTCGCTGAGCATTGCCATCAGTCAGCTGAGCGAAAAAAATAAACGCCAGACCCAAAGCATTGCCCTGCTGGAAGAACGGGTGCGGCGGCTTGAAGCGCAAACCAAGGATTGATTGCGGCTGCGTCCGGCCTTACAACAGGCCGGACGATTTTATTTTGCAGGAGGATCTTTTCGATGGATTTTAACACCCTGGCCTTCCCCTGTTTTTTTGCGGCGGCGGCCCTGCTGTATTACTGCCTGCCCCGCGTGCTGCGGCCTGCCCTTTTGCTGGCGGCCAGCTATCTGTTTTATTTGTGGAACCCGCAGAACCGGGCGCTGGCCGGCGTTTTGCTGGGGGCCACACTGGTTACCTGGCTGTGCGGTCTGGCATTGGGCCGGCTTGCCAATCCATGGCTGCGCCGCGCGGTTCTGGCCGTAGGCTGTGTATTCTGCCTGGGCGGTCTGTTTTATTTTAAGTACTACAACTTCTTTGGTCAGCTTTTGGGCGGCAGCGGCTTTGTTGCGCTGAAGCTGGCTGCCCCGCTGGGCCTTTCTTACTTCAGCTTTCAAAGCCTGGGCTATGTTATCGACTGTTATCGGGGCAAATATCCCCCGGTGAAAAACCCCATTCACTATGCGCTGTTTGTCAGCTTTTTCCCCTGCATTTTTACCGGCCCCATCGAGCACGCCGATCATCTGATCCCTCAGTTCAGCGGCAAGGGCCGCCCCTGGGTAAACTACGATGATATTTCCGGCGGTGCATTCCGCATGTTGTGGGGCTATTTCAAAAAGATGGTTCTGGCCGACCATCTTGCCGTATTTGTAAAGGCTTACTACTCCGGTGCCATTGCTGCAGGCGGCCCTACCCAGCTTCTGGCCGCAGCACTGTTCAGCCTGCAGCTGTATTTTGACTTTTCCGGCTGCTGCGACATTGCCATTGGCGGTGCACGGCTGTTTGGTATTCGCCTGCTGGAAAACTTCGACAATCCCTTCCTTGCCACCAGTTATAACGACTTGTGGAAGCGCTGGCACAAAAGTCTGACCGGCTGGTTCCGCGAGTATCTGTATTTTTCGCTGGGCGGCAGCCGCTGCCCAGTGTGGCGCTGGGCACTGAACTTTATGGCAGTGTTTGTATTCAGCGGTCTGTGGCATGGTGCCGCCGTTGAGTATCTGTGGTGGGGCATTCTGTGCGGCGTTTTGGTTCTGGCCGAACGGCTGCCCCAGCGCCTGAAAAAGGAATTTTCTTCTGCTGCCGGCGGCAAGCATGCCCCTGCCGCCGCATCGGCTCCCACCCCCGCAAAACCCGCTGCCGGTGGTCGTCAGCTGCGCACCGCAGCGGCCCACCGTACCGGTCAGGCTCGCAGCCATGCCGCACCCGCCGCTGCAAAGGAATCCTCGGTGCTGCCGACAATCGGCCGCTTTGCCCTCAACTGGCTGCTGCGGATCGTAGTATTCCTGGAATTCAGCTTCTGCTTTATCTTCTTTGCTGCTTCGCTGTATCAGGCCAAAGACCCTGCCGGCTGTTACACAGTGCTGCTCAGCGGCTGGAACGCCGCCGGGCTGCTGGCTGCCCGGACAGCCCTTGAGCTCAACGGCTTTACCGGTGCGTTGGCCAAGGTGCTTGTGGTTGGCTCGCTTGCCGTGTTTGCGGTGGAAAGCCGCGGCAACGTGGCGGATTGGATCCGCCGGCAGTGGTTTATCATCCGCTGGCCGCTGTACCTGCTGCTGGCGGCGGCGCTGCTGTTCTTTGGCGTATTCGGCCAGTCGGCCTTTATCTATCAGTTGTACTAAGGAGGTGTGCCCTGTGTTGAAAAAGATTTTTCGTGTTTTTCAGTTCCTGCTGGCACCCTTTAAACTGGCACTGATCGTTCTGCCCTTTATTACCCTGATGGTTTACACCAACTACCGCATCGACTGCAGCGGTTTGTTTCAGGGTGATTTGACCATTCGCACCATTGTAGAGCTGATGCAGGCCGACAAGGCCATCTCGGGCTTTTCGCAGATGGATCAGCGCGCCGTTAACGATTTGTACATCAAGCTGATGCCGGAAGATCAGATCCCCGATACGGTGGCGGTGGGTTCCAGCCGCGTGATGCAGATCACCAATCAGGTGGCCGGCGGCAGCTTTTACAACGCCGGTGTGACCGGCAGCGATTACAAGGACGTGATGAACAGCTTTTATCTGCTGGAAAAGTACGAAAAGCTGCCCAAGCGCCTGCTGATCGGTGTAGACCCCTGGGTCTTCCGTTCCGACGCCATCGACCGCCGCACCGATCTGGAGCTGTTTGAAGAATTTCTGTCGGTTTCGATGGGCAAGCCCAGCGACTATGTAAAGCCCGAGCCCAGCGATGCCTACAAATTCTGGGATGCCGCCGTGCAGAAATACACCGACGGCAAAGCCAGCCTGACCACCCTGAACATCACCGACGAAACCCTGCCCGCTCTGTTTGACCCCGCTTATTTTCAGGGCAACCTGCTGCACTATCAGGCGCAGCAGGCCAGCGACAGCGCCATTACCGAGGACGGACAGGTGATCCCCTACCGCGAGGTGGCCGAACAGGAGCTGCAGACCATTGACGAAGAGGTTAAAATGCCCGACGGCACCGTGTGGTATGCTTCCAGCTTCCGCAATGCCGGGCTGGACGAGGTTCTGATTGCCGCCATGGGGCAGGCCGGTACCTTTTTGTATATGGTGGGCTACCCCCAGCTGGAAACCGCCCAGTGTGCCCTGTTTGAAGAGTTTATCGACCATGTACAAAGCCGCGGAGTAGAAGTGGTATTCTTCCTTAGCCCGTATCATCCCTTTGTGTATCAGCACGTTTACCACAATGACGTTGCCGACCACGCTGGCTTCTTCGAGGTGGAACCGTATCTGCGTGCCTACGCCGCGCAGAAGGGTATTCCGGTTGTGGGCAGCTATGACCCCGAAGCTCTCGGCCTGACCGAAGAGGACTTTTTTGACGGCCTGCACGTGCGCAGCAGCGGTATCGAAAAATATTTCGGCGGCTTTGACCCCAGCGGCAGCATTCTGCCCGGCACCGAAGTCGACGGCACCGCACCACTGGCCACCGCCCGCTCGCCGCTGGCTGGCGACTAAGCCTTTGCTCACATCCGCTTTGGGAGCTTACTGTAAGTTTTTCATTTGTTGCAACCATAAGCTGTGCATTTTTCACTTTCGTTGACTTCCCCCGCCGCAGATGCTAAAATCAACCCAATCTGTTTCAAATGCGTTGACGGGGAAAACGCGAGCCCCCGCCTGTTGCAGAGAGCCGCCGGTTGGTGCAAGGCGGTACGGCAAGGCTCGTTTACTGGCCCCTGAGCGGCAGGGCTGAACTTGCAGTAGGCTCTGACGGATGCCCACCGTTACTGGGGCAGCGATTCGCCAAAAGCCGATCGTGCGAGTGGCCGTTTTGCAATCGGCAATGAGAGTGGTACCACGGGGTACGCTTGTAAAAACTTACAAGCCCTCGTCTCTCAAGGCAAAAAGCCTTGAAAGACGAGGGCTTTTTCCATTCCACGGGAACATCAATCTTACTTAAAGGAGAAACCAACCATGATGGACTGCACCAAATACGCACCCGGATATTACCCTGTACCCGAAGGTTACACCGATTGGGTGAAAAAGGATCACATCACCACCGCCCCCACCTTTTGCAGCGTTGACCTGCGGGATGGCAATCAGGCCCTGATCGTACCCATGAGTCTGGAAGAAAAACTGGAATTCTTCCAGATGCTGGTAAAGATCGGCTTTAAGGAAATTGAGGTTGGCTTCCCTGCCGCCAGCGAAACCGAGTTTGAGTTTCTGCGCACCTTGATTGACAACGATCTGATCCCTTCCGACGTAACGGTGCAGGTGCTGACCCAGTGCCGCGACCACATCATCCGCAAAACCTTCGAGGCGGTAAAAGGTGCGCCCAGCGCGGTGATCCACTTCTACAATTCCACCAGCGTGGCCCAGCGCGAGCAGGTATTCAAAAAGAGCAAAGAGCAGATCAAGCAGATCGCGGTGGACGGTGCCAAACTGGTCAAGCAGCTGAGCGAGGAATACGAGGGCAATTTCCGCTTTGAATACAGCCCCGAAAGCTTTACCGGCACCGAACCGGAATACGCGCTGGAGGTGTGCAACGCCGTTCTGGACGTGATGCAGCCCACCGTAGGCAAGCCGATGATCATCAACCTGCCCGCCACCGTGCAGATGAGCCTGCCCCATGTATACGCCAGCCAGATCGAGTATTTCTCAAAAAACCTGAAGCACCGCAACGCGGTGACCCTGTGCGTGCATCCCCACAACGACCGCGGCACCGGCGTGGCCGATGCCGAGCTGGCCGTTCTGGCCGGTGCCCAGCGCGTGGAGTGCTGCCTGTTTGGCAACGGCGAGCGCACCGGCAACGTAGACGCGGTGACCCTGGCCATGAATATGTACAGCCATGGTGTTGACCCCCGGCTGGATTTCAGCGATATGCCCGCCATCTGCGAGCTGTACGAGCGGGTGACCCGCATGCATGTATACGAGCGCAGCCCCTACGCCGGCGCGCTGGTATTCGCCGCCTTCTCGGGCAGCCATCAGGATGCCATCGCCAAGGGCATGGCATGGCGCAAGGAAAAGAAGGATCACCGCTGGACCTGCCCCTACCTGCCCATCGACCCGCAGGACATCAACCGCACCTACGACGCCGATGTGATCCGTATCAACAGCCAAAGCGGCAAGGGCGGCATCGGCTTTGTGCTGGAGCAGCACCACGGCTTCAACCTGCCCCCCAAAATGCGCGAAGAGCTGGGCTACAAGGTCAAGAGCGTTTCGGACCACAGCCACAAAGAGCTGTCGCCCGCCGAGGTGTACGAGGTGTTTGCCAAGAACTACCTCAACCGCATCACCCCCATTGCGGTGACCGGTGCCCACTTTGTGCAGGATAACGGCATCAACGCCACCGTTTCCATTCAGCGGTACGGCATGCTGGAAACCACTGCCGCCCACGGCAACGGTCGTCTGGACGCGGTAGCCAACGCCATCAGCAACGCCATTGGGCTGGATTTCCATCTGGAAAGCTACAGCGAGCACACCCTGAACGGCGCCCACGGTTCGTCGGCCTATGCAGCCAGCTATGTGGGCCTGGTGTGGGGCGACGGCAGCACCACCTGGGGCGCCGGCACCGACACCGACATCATCGTGGCCGGCATCCACGCACTGGTAAGTGCCATCAACAACAAGCTGTGATTTGTTCCTTTTTGAAAAAGGAACCGAAAAACGTTTCAATCGCGGGGCAAAATGCTTTGCCCCGCACAGAGGGGAGAAACCATTATGGGCATGACCATGACACAGAAAATTCTTGCCGCACACGCCGGGCTTACCACTGTAAAAGCCGGCCAGCTGATCAATGCTGATCTGGACATTGTGCTGGGCAACGACATCACCACCCCGGTGGCCATCAACGAATTCAACAAGGCCGGCTTTGACGGGGTGTTCCACAAGGAAAAGATCGCCATTGTGCTGGACCACTTTGTGCCCAACAAGGACATCAAAAGCGCCACCCAGTCCAAGCAGTGCCGCGAGTTTGCCAATAAATACGACATCCTCAACTTTTTCGACGTGGGCCAGATGGGCATTGAACACGCTCTGCTGCCCGAAAAAGGCATTGTAACCGCCGGCGACTGCGTGATCGGTGCCGACAGCCACACCTGCACCTACGGCGCGCTGGGGGCCTTTTCCACCGGCGTGGGCAGCACCGACATGGCCGCCGGTATGGCCACCGGCAAGGCATGGTTCAAGGTGCCCGCCGCCATCAAATTTGAACTGACCGGCAAATTTGGCCCCATGGTGTCGGGCAAGGATCTGATCCTGCACATCATCGGCATGATCGGTGTGGACGGTGCGCTGTACCGCTCGATGGAATTCACCGGCCCGGGCGTAGCCAACCTGACCATGGACGACCGGCTGTGCATCTGCAACATGGCCATCGAAGCCGGTGCCAAAAACGGCATCTTCCCGGTGGATGAGGTGACCAGAAGCTACATGAAGGGACGCGGCAGCCGCACCCCGGTGGAATATGCCGCCGACCCGGATGCCGAGTACGAAAAGACCTATACCATCGATCTTAGCACGCTGGTGCCCACCGTCAGCTGGCCCCATCTGCCCGAGAATACCCACCCTGCCAGCGAGGGGGCCGACATTGCCATTGATCAGGTGGTGATCGGCAGCTGCACCAACGGTCGGTTGGAGGACATGGAAGCTGCTTACAACATCCTCAACGGCAAAAAAGTGGCCAAGGGCGTGCGCGCCATCATCATTCCCGGCACCATGGAGGTGTACAAGGAGTGCATCCTGCGCGGCTGGACCACCGCCTTTATCGACGCCGGCTGCATCGTTTCCACCCCCACCTGCGGCCCCTGTCTGGGCGGCTACATGGGCGTTCTGGCCGACGGCGAGCGCTGCGTTTCCACCACCAACCGCAACTTTGTGGGCCGCATGGGCCACACCGGCAGCGAGGTATATCTGGCCAGCCCTGCCACCGCCGCTGCTTCGGCCATCACCGGCCACATCACCGACCCCCGCACGGTCTGATTGGAGGAAACAACGATGAATGCAAAAGGTACTGTTTTTAAATATCCCGACAATGTGGACACCGACGTGATCATTCCCGCCCGCTACCTGAACAGTCAGGACGGCAAGGAACTGGCCAGCCATTGCATGGAAGACATCGATCTGGAATTTGCCAAAAAGGTAAACGAAGGCGACATTATGGTAGGCGGCTGGAACTTCGGCTGCGGTTCTTCCCGCGAGCACGCCCCACTGGCCATCAAATGCAGCGGCATCAGCTGTGTGATTGCCAAAAGCTTTGCCCGTATCTTCTACCGCAACAGCATCAACATCGGCCTGCCCATTCTGGAATGCGAACCGGCCGCCGATGCCATCGAGGCCGGCCACACCGTAACGGTAGATTTTGACACCGGCGTGATCGTAGATGAAACCACGGGGCAGCAGTTTCAGGGCGAGCCGTTCCCGGCCTTTATTCAGGAGATCATCAAAGCCGGCGGCCTGATGAAGAGCATCCGCAAGCAGTGAGGGGGCGTTTACCAATGGAAAAAAATATTGCTGTCATCTGGGGCGACTGTTCCAGCCCCGAAATCGTCAAACAGACCCTGCGTGTACTGGATAAGATCGCCGAAAAATACGACCATACCTTCCACTACACCGCTGCAGCCATGGGCGGCGAAGCGGTGGACAAGTACGGCGACCCGCTGCCGCAACACGAGCTGGACAAGTGCCTTGCCGCCGATGCAGTGCTGCTGGGCGCAGTGGGCGGCCCCAAGTGGGAGGGCCTGCCCGGCCCCCAGCGCCCCGAAAAAGGCCTTTTGCGGCTGCGTGCCGGCATGGGGCTGTACTCGAACAACCGCCCGGCCAAGATCTGGCCGCAGCTGGCCCCTGCCAGCCCGCTGAAGCCCGAGATCGTGGCGCAGGGCATCGATTTTATCATTGTGCGTGAGCTGATCGGCGGCGTGTACTTTGGCAAGCACGAGACCTACGAGCTGGAAAACGGCGAAAAGCAGGCAGTGGACTACCTGCCCTACGCCGAGCACGAGATCGAGCGAATCGGCCGCATCGGCTTTGAAACCGCACATAAACGCCGCAAAAAGCTGTGCTGCGTGGACAAGGCCAATGTGCTGGACACCAGCCGGCTGTGGCGCAGCGTGATGCACCGGCTGCAGGCCGAGTACCCCGATGTGGAGTACAGCGAGATGTTCGTGGACAACTGCGCCATGCAGATCGTGAAGAACCCCGCCCAGTTTGACGTGATCGTCACCGAGAATATGTTCGGCGACATCCTGTCCGACGAGGCGTCCATGATCACCGGTTCCATCGGCATGATCCCCTCCTCCAGTCTGGGCGAGGGCACCCGCGGCCTGTACGAGCCCATCCACGGCTCGGCGCCGGACATTGCCGGCAAGGATGTGGTCAACCCCACCGCCTGCATCCTGTCTGCCGCCATGATGCTGCGGTACAGCTTTGGCATGGCAGAGG
>JAFULE010000071.1 GCA_017483235.1 Faecalibacterium sp.
CGATTCCGCTGGTTTTGCCCTGAAGCAGTACGGTGAAAACGGCACTGTTTCCGGTGTAGCCGACGGCTTTGCGCAGTATGCCGCAGGCGCGGCCGCCCCTGCGGTGACCGAGCCGCTGCTGCTGAGCATTCTGCAGTATCTGCCGGCAGCTATGTTCATGGCGGCTGCCCGTCTGGTGGGGCTGCAGGCGCTGGGCTGCCTGTATGCAGGCCGGCTGGCTAACCTGCTGGTATACACCCTGCTGTGTTATTTTGCACTGAAAGGCTGCCGGCGCTATAAGCCGGTGCTGCTGGCGGCAATGCTGCTGCCCATCAGCCTGTATATGGCCGGTTCGCTGAACTACGATGCCATTCTGCTGGGCTGCTATTACTTTGCGGCAAGCTATTACTGCCGCGACAAGCTGGCCGACAGGGATCTGGCCGGTTACGCAGTGGTATTCTGGATCATGAACACTATCAAACCGTGGATCAACCTGCTGTGGTTGGCGCTGCCGCTGGTGCTGCCCAAAACCGCATGGAAAAGCAGGATGAAAAAATGGCAGTTTGCGGTGCTGTGTGTATTGCCTGCTTTGCTGATGACCCGGCTGGTCAGCTGGTATGGTGCCACCTTTATTGCCAATTACGGCGAGATCGGCCGTATGCTGCCGGATGTGGATCAGATCCCACAGCTGAAATTCATTCTGTCCAACCCCCTGCGCTACATTGCGGTGATGCTGGGCACCCTGTACGAAAACAGCTTTTTCGTCGGGCAGCTGGGGGTGTTCGGTGCCATGGATCTGCCCATCGAGGCCGTCAATGGGCTGTCGCTGTGTATGCTTGTGTTTGGCGCGGCCCTTTCGGTACACGAAAAATCCAGCCTGCGGGCTGTGCCCGCCGCCGGCCTTGGCGGCCTTGCGGTGGTGTATGCCGCCGGTGTGATGACCGCCATGTACATTACCTACACCCCGGTGGGCATGGTGCGCATCATCGGGCTGCAGCCGCGGTACTTTCTGCCGGTGTTTTTAATGCTGGCCATTCTGCTGGCGGCGTTGCTCAGTCATTTGCTGGAGCCCCGCCAAAGCGGCAAAAAGCCACTGCAGGTTGCGCTGGGCAGCTTTGGGGTGTGCGGCGTGCTGGGGGCGGTGCTGCTGTTCCAGCATTACTTTGTCGGCCCGGTCTACACCATCTGACGATAGGAAAGAAACGGTATGGAATTTATCTGGTTTGATCTGGTCATCGCCATGGCGGCCCTGTTTGGGCTGACCGCTTGGCTGACCTTGAAGCAGAAGCTGGCTGCAGCGCTCAGCCCACTGTGTGCGCTGGCTGCGGTATCTATGGTGCTTACCGCCGCCGGCATGGCCGGTGTGCTGCGCCCGGCGGCGCTTGCGCTGTATCTGTTGGGCTTTGGGCTGGGCGGCTGGGCGTTGTACAGCGAGCTGCACACCCCCGGCGGCACACCGGCTGCACGATGGTGTGCAGTGTCGGCCCGGCTGTTTACCCCCGGCGCGGTGGCCTTCTGGCTGCTTACGGTCAGCTTTGCGGTATATTTTGCGGTGCGTCAGCCGCTGCTGAACAACTTTGACGAGTTTTCGCTGTGGGGCACGGCTGCCAAGATCACCAGCACCCAGAATGTCATTTACACCGAGGGCGAGATCGGCTGGCCTTGGCAGGGCACCCAGAATTGCGGCATGATGATGCTCAGCTACTTCTTCCAGCTGTTCGGGCAGTTTGCCGCCTGGAAAACCTATGTGGCCTACAATACCCTGCTGTTTGCCTGCTTTGGAGCGGTGTTATGTGGGTTGAAATGGAAGGACTACGCGCTGGCCTTTCCGTTGGCGGCCATCTGCTGGTACGCCCCTTATCTGTTTACGGTGTACGGCCGCACCCAGTATGTGTGGTATGTTTACACCACCAGCTACGGCGATATTCCCGCCGGCATCGTGTTTGGCGGTGCGGTGGTGTTCTGGTTGGGGCTGCGGCAGTGCGGCGGTCCGTTCTGGACCCTCTTGCCGGTGCTGGCGCTGTGTGCCAATATCAAAAGCAATACCTTTGTGCTCAGCCTTGCAGCAGCAGGTCTTGTGGCCGCCGACCTGATCCTGTTTGCCGATGCAAAGCCCTGGCATAAAGGGCTGGCCGGCCGCGTGGGCAAGGCGTTGGTCGCCTTCGTCACCCCGCTGGCCACCTACCTGATCTGGGGGCGCTATACCGCAGCACTGGCGGCGGCCAACGCCGAAGCCGGCGGCATGGGCACCACCAGCGAAAGTATCATCTCGGTGGCGGTCAACGGCGTAAAAATGCTGTTGGGGCTGCCGGTGGGCGAATATTACGAGCTGCGCCGCGGCCGGTTTGTTCAGGCGGCAGCCGATATGCTGAATGCTTTTCTGTCCATCCGCATTGCTATGATTGGCCCGGGCGTTGTTGTGGTGGTGTTTCTGACCGGGCTGTGTGTGCTGGCAGCGTTGCTGGCCCGCACTGGCAAGGAAAAGCTGCGCACCCTTGTTTTGTGGGCGCTGATTGTGATTTGCTTTGCGGCGTATAACTTTATGCTGGTGCTCAGCTATGCGTTCATCTTTACCGAGGCGCAGGGCACGGCATTGATCGATTACAACCGCTATCTTTACAGCTACTATCTGGGGTGGTTCCTGACGGCCCTTACCCTGCTGGCCCGGCAAATCCCGCAAAGCCGGCTGCGGCTGCCCGGCAAGGCAGCGGTGCTTGCACTGGCCTGTGCCTGTGTGTTTTTATATGGCCGCTATGTCAGCTGGGATACTTCGGTGTTCGGCTACGACGATTCCGAGTTTACCCAGGTACAGGTAAACCAGCAGACAGTGGCCGATGCGGTGGAGGTCATTACGCAGGACGAGTTGCGGCAGGGTGCTGTGGAGCAGCAGCGGATCTTCCTGGTCAGTCAGGGCGACAACGGCCTGCGCTGGTTCCAGTTGAGCTATGAGTTTTTACCCATTGTGGTGGATTACAGCGGTTGGCTGCGTCCCGAAAACAGCACCGGTGTGGAATACGGCGCCGGCGGCGGTACCTTTGGTCTGCCCGAGCTGTACGACGGAGACGTTTATTACCACGCCTACACACAGGACGAGTTCCACCGTGCCGTGCTGGAAAGTGGTGCGGGCTACCTGTTTGTCGAAACCAGCAACCGTATCTTTGAACAAAGTTATGCCGCCCTGTTCAGTGATGAACTTGCGGCAGCAGCGCATGGCCCGACGGTATACCGTGTGAGCGGCGAAGGGTTTGAACTGATCGGTGGGGAGGGCGCAGCATGAAAATTTTTGCAAAACGCCCCCGGGCACTGATCCCGCTTGTCTGCTACGGACTGGCAGCGGTGGTGTGGTTTCTGCTTTGCACCGGGCAGCTTGCGCTGGACGGCGTTGCCCGGCTGCAGGGCCGGATGCCGCAGGTACACGCACCGCTGGCCGAGTTTGAGTTGTATGCGCTGGAAGCGACGGGGGAGGATTCTCTGGTTTCCACCACACCCGACCCGCAGCTGTACTGGTATAATCCGGACGGCCGGGTGGTGCGCAGCGTGCAGCTGCAGATCACCTTTCCGAGAATTCCGGGCGAGCTTGCCCTGTATTATACCGAGCAGCCCGGCGAAGCCTTTGGCCGCGACAGAAAAGTATACCCCATCCAACAAGCCGACGACAGCTGGCTGTTTGTTCTGCCACGGGCTCAGGTGTATTCCCTGCGCATCGATCCCAGCAGCGAGATCATTACCATGAACGATGTGCAGATCCAGTTCAATACCGGCTACCGCTGGTGGCAATATTATCTGCCCGGCTGGCAGCAGGCATTTGATCTGCTGCTGTTTCCCGGCCTTGCGGCCTCGGCGCTGAACATTTTGGCAGAGGCGCTGCGCTGCCGTAAAGCCCAAAAGAAAGGCTGAAAGCCCAAACGGACTGTAAAATATTGATTTTGATATTATTGTGAGGCGTTGATTATGAGCAGCTTTATTCCTCTTTCGGTTCCTAACTTCTGCGGCAATGAAAAGAAATATGTAAACGATGCACTGGACGGCGCGTGGGTGTCCACCAGCGGTGCCAAGGTAGATGAGATGGAAGCCTGCATGGCAGCTTATCTGAACATGCCCCGTGCGGTGTGCTGTGCCAGCGGTTCGTCGGCGCTGCACCTGTCGGCCATTGTGTCTGGCATTCAGCGCGGCGACGAGGTGATCGTGCCCGATCTGACCTTTATCGCCTCGGTCAACCCCACCACCCGCTATGTGGGAGCCGAGCCGGTGTTCATTGGCTGCGATGAGACCGCCTGCCTTGACCCCGATGCGGTAGAGGACTTCTGCGCCAACTGCTGTACTTTGAAAGAAGACGGGCTGTACAACAACAAAACCGGCGCCCATGTGTCGGCTCTGGTGGTGGTGCACGTGTTCGGCAATATGGCTGACATGCCCCGTTTTCTGGAAATTGCAAAAAAATATAAGCTGATCCTCATCGAGGATGCAGCCGAAGCCCTTGGCACCAAGTACACCGCGGGCCCACTGGCCGGTAAGTTTGCCGGTACCATCGGCGATGTTGGCGCTTACAGCTTCAACGGCAACAAGATCATCACCACCGGCACCGGCGGTACGCTGGTGTCCAACCACGACGACTGGGCGGCCCGTGCCAAACATATCTCTACCCAGGCCAAAACCGATGTGGTACAGTTTACCCATGATCAGGTGGGCTACAACTACCGTATGACCAACATCGACGCCTGCCTGGGTCTGGCCCAGATGGAACTGCTGGAAGGCTTTATCCAGCACAAAATCGACCGCTACCAGCAGTACAAGGCTGCGCTGGATGGGGTGAAGGGCTTTTCGATGCTGCCCTTCCGCGAGGGTACCCGTTCCAACCACTGGTTCTACAGTCTGTTGCTGCCCGACCGGCTGGACCGCGACACGGTCATCAAGACCCTGCACGCCCAGAAGATCCAGACCCGCCCGGTGTGGGCACTGATCCACGAGCAGTGCGACTACGGCCGCAATCAGACCTTTGCGCTGGAGCAGGCAAAGGAGTTCCGCCGTCGTATCGTCAACATTCCCTGCTCCACCAATCTGACCGAGGAAGAGTGCGCCCGCGTCATCGACGCAGTGCTGGCACTGTAATTTCTGTTGTAAATTTTCGCCGAAAGGGGAAGCGCCATGCAGATCATAAGTGTGGTACCGGCTTTGCTG
Source organism: Faecalibacterium sp. (assembly GCA_017483235.1). Classification (GTDB taxonomy): domain Bacteria; phylum Bacillota; class Clostridia; order Oscillospirales; family Ruminococcaceae; genus Faecalibacterium. The sequence continues at coordinate 5,158 of JAFULE010000071.1, forward strand.
GCGCTGGCCGGGCTGTGCGGTGCACTGGCTGTATTTGCCGGTGTTCCGGCCGGGCTGTGCCCGCTGGCGGCGTTTTCTCTGGTGATTTTTGTGCTCAGTGCCGCAGGCATTGCGGGGGTGCTGGCCCCTGCAGCGTGGTGTTTGATGGCTGCGGGCATCGTGTGCGGTGCGCTGGCACTGGCGCAGCATTGCGGTGTGCCGCTGCCGGGGCCAAAGCTGCCGCGGCACTCGGCTGTGCGCATCGGTATTGACCCGGGCATGGTGCTGTTCTGGGGCGGTGCGTTGGTGCTGCTGGTCAGGCTTTGCTTGCTGCAGCCCTCCTTTGTCAATTTCGACGAGTATTCCTTTTGGGGCCCGGCGGCAAAGCTTACCACCCTGTACGGCCGGCTGTACACCGTGTGCCCCATTGGCACCCCATGGCAGATCACCCAGATGCCGGCCATCCCTCTGGCAAGCTATTTTGTGCAGCTGATGGGGGACTATGCCGCATGGAAAACCATCTGGGCGGTGGATCTGCTGCTGCTGGCGGCTTTTGCCGCAGTGGTACAGGCAGTGGCGGGCGACCGGCGGCTGGCGCTGCCGATGGGACTGATTTGTGTGCTGGTGCCCTTTGCGCTGGTGCTGCATACCCATCTGAGCTACTACACCTCGCCTTACGCCGAGGCAATGGGTGATGTGTGCGCCGGGGTCATGTTCGGCGGCGCAGCGGCATTCTGGCTTGGTTTGCGGCGCAGCCGGCCGCAGCTGTGGTGGCTGGCGCTGCCGGTGCTGTGTCTGTGTGCCAATATTAAAGACAATACCTTTGTGCTGGGCCTTGCGGCGGCCGGGATTGCGGCGGCCGACGGTCTGCTGCTGGGTGTGGGCGACGATGTCCGCTTTGATCTGCGCAGCCTTACGCGGCGGTGCGGCATGGCACTGGCGCTTCTGGCGGCCCCGGCGGCGCAGTATGCTGCATGGACAAGCTACACCGGTGCGCTGGTGCGGCAGAACGCCGCGGCCGGCGGCATGGGCGAAACCAGCCAGCCGCTTTCGGCAGTGCTGGTGCAGGGGATCCGGCTGTTTTTAGGGCTGCCGGCTGCCGATTATTTTGAGCAGCGGCGCGAAATCGCTTATGCTTACGCCCATACCCTGTGGGATTGGTTTTTCACCCATCCGGTTTCCTATCTGGGCAGCGGTGCGGCAGTAGCGGCAGTGGTTCTGGTGCTGTTTGCCGCGGCAGTACTGATTGCCCCTACCGTGCGGCAAAAGCTGCGGGCTGCTTTGGCTGCGGTTTGCAGCGCGGCGTGTTTTGGCGGCTATTGGCTGATGCTGCTGCTTAGCTACTCTTTTATTCTCAAAGACTCTGTGCCCGAAAATCCGGTCAGCTATGCCCGGTATTTCCAAAGCTATTACATTGGCTGGTTTCTGCTGGCACTGGCGGTGTTCGGTGCTGCGGCCCGTGCTGCCAAGCGTCCCCTGCCGGTGTGGCTGGGCCGCGCCGGTGCACTGGTGCTGGCAGCGGTGGTTGCGGTGCACTGTGCCGTAAACATCGAACCGCAGTATACCGTTTTGGGTGTTCGTAAACAGGAATTTGCCGCCGCTGCGCAGCGGCAGATCGTGGCGGACTGGGCGGTGCAGAACACCCCCAAGGATGCCGAACTGTTTTTGGTGTATCAGGGGGACAACGGCCACCGCTGGTTCGAATTCAGCACCCTATGCCTGCCGCGCATTGTGGTTTACGGCGCGGGCGGCGGCACTTACGGTGTGCCGGTATTGGAGCAGGGCGCGTATTATCAGGCATATACCCAAACCGAATTTGTGCAGATGGTGCAGCAAAGTGGTGCCGAATATCTGCTGGTGGCAAAATCGGACGATATTTTTGTGCAAAGCTATGCGGCGCTGTTCGACGACGGGCTGAATGCTGTGCAGCGGGGCACGGTGCTGTATCGTGTGCAAAGCGATGGCTTTGCCCTGCACGCTGTGATGGAACAGGAGGTGGCCCGATGAAAAACCACCGCCTGCCGCACCTGCCGCTGTGGGCATGGTGCTATCTGCTGGCCGCTGCCCTGTGGCTGGTGTACAGCGGGGCCGTGCTGGCGTTTGACACCCTTTGCTATGCCACCGGCCGGCTGCGCCCCCAAACCGTTACCCTGAACGACACTGCTCTGTACACCCTCGAACAGCTGGAGTATGATGGGCAAAGTACCCTGATCTCCACCGAGGGAGACCCCAAGCTGTTCCTTACCCCCGGCCAGCCGGTGCGTACCCTGCGTCTGGTGGCACAGTACAGTGCCGAAGGGCAGGAAAAGGATCTGTATTATCATCTGCCCGGGCGTGGATATACTGCCGCACTGCGGGTGTGGCCCACCCTGACAGGGCCGGATGAATATTCCTATACCGTGCCCTTTTACGCGGGGCAAAACCTGAGGCTGGATCTGTGTGACCGCAGCGGTGTAGCGATTACGGTGCAGGCCATTGTGCTCAACGAGCCGCAGCCCATTGCTTCTTACTTTGTTCCATCGCTGTGGCAGCTGCTGTGGCTGACCGCCCTGCCGGGGCTGGCGGCCTGCGGGCTGCAGCTTGCAGCCGAGGCCGTATCGGCCTTGCGCAGAAAAAAATAAAAACCATGAGGTGAACCACCATGCTCAAGCTGGAAGAACTGTTCATTTCGGAACAGGCCACCATTCTGGAAACCATGAAACGGCTGGACGAAACCGGCCAGCGCATCCTGTTTAGTGCGCCGGAGTGCCGCCTGCAGGCGGTGCTGA
>JAFULE010000072.1 GCA_017483235.1 Faecalibacterium sp.
CTTCGCCCGCGTCCAGCAGTACCCGCATACACCGGGTGGTGTCCAACTGCTGCCAGCCACCTTTGGTGCCGACCGCCGGCAGACGGGCAAACAATTCAGGAGCCTGTTCGGCACGGCGGGCCACATGCTCTGCCAGCTGAACCAGCGTTTTGCCCTGCTGCTTTTCCCAGTGCCAGCGCAGCAGCCGGCGACTGAGTTCATCGCACATGGTTTTGACATCAAACGCTGCCTGCAGATATTCTTCGGCCATGGTATGTTCCTCCCGATAGAAAAGGGCGGGCAGCGAAACCGCTGCCCGCCACAGGTATTGCTTTGTGTTTACAGCATCAGGTTGCAGTACAAAAAGCCTCCCAGTGCAATGGCTGCACAGATCAGCACCGTAAGCGCCGGCACCCAACGGATGATGTTTTCGGCCACCACATCGCGGGGGTCCTGTGAAGCATCCTCATCGTAATCGTCGGCATCCTCGTTGGCTTCGTACTCATACTGCTGCACGTCGGCTTTGTAGTTGTTGACGAAATGCTCGGCTGCCGACGATTTGACCCGTTTTCCACTCTCCTCGACTGGGGTGGCCGGGGCGTCGAAGGTACGGGTGCTTTCGCCGGGCTGCTCAGCCTTGGCCTCTGCAGTAGGCAGCGGGCCCACGCGGGTGGGCTCATCGGCTTCCAGCGGCTTCGCCTCGGCAGCCTTGGGCTGCGCGGGCTGCAAAATACTGCTGACCGCATTCTGCAGCAGCACACGGTCGCTGCCGCACTCGCTGCAATAGGCGGTGTTTTCCTCGTTGGGATGGAAGGCACCGCAGGCACAATACCAACCGGTCTCCAGCGACTGGGGCACATACTTTAACCCCTTGCGGCCGGTTTTTTCCTCCAGCCGGGCTGCCATATCGGCCGGCAGGCGCTTGGCCGAGGGCAGACGCACCCGCTTTTTCTCGTGCAGGGCCATCTTTTTGTTGCCGCTGTACACGGTTTTCAGCTGCACATCCACGCTGCCAATCGCCTGTTCGGTAACAAACACCGCATCGTCCATACCAAACAGATCGCCGGTTTTGGCCTGCAGCTCTTCGTAGGTGAAGTCTTCCTCACACAGCACACTGCCGTCGGCTGCCTTGCAGCGGAATCGTACATCCAGACCGGTTACCGTAACCGGGCCAATATTTTTGAAGGTAAGGCAAACCGCATTATCGCCGCTTTGGTCGCCTTTCAGCAGCTCGACCTGTACAAACTGTACCGGGCTGCCGGGCGTGTAATAATTGGCCCTGCTTTTGGCTACCAGATTAAAATTTTCTTCCATGATGTTGCCCCCTCTGTTGTATTAATCGTTGGGCTTTTGCTCTTGGGCTGCCGGTTCAGCCTGCTCGGCGGGCTCGGCAATTTCGGCTGCCTCGGCCGCTTCGGGCGCGCTGACCACAGGTGCTGCTTCCTCGCTGCCGCTCAGCGGGGTAAGCTCGCCGCCTTCCATCACGGTGCGGAATTCGGCCTCGTTCAGCTTTTCGCGCTCGATCAGCGCGGCAGCCAGCCGGTGCAGCTGATCGATGTGCTCGGTTAGGATGCGGCGGCAGGTTTCGTACGCTTCGTCGATGATATCGCGCATTTCGGCGTCGATCTCAGCGGCGGTGGTTTCGCTGTAGCCCTTGCCCTGGCTGAAATCACGCCCCAGGAAGGTTTCTTCCTGCGCGGTGCCGTACACCACGGGGCCCAGCCGCTCGCTGAAGCCGTAGCGGGTGATCATGTTACGGGCAATGCGGGTAGCCTGCTGCAGATCACTGGAGGCACCGGTGGAGATGTCGTCCAGAATCAGCTGCTCGGCCACGCGGCCGCCCAGGCTGGAGATGATATCCTCGAACATTTCACCCTTGGTGACATAGCTGCGGTCCTTTTCGGGCAGGTACATGGTGTAGCCGCCCGCCTGGCCGCGGGGCACGATGGTGATCTCGTGCACACGGGGGTGATGCTTGCAGTGATAACCCGCCACTGCGTGGCCGGCTTCGTGATAAGCGGTAAGCCGTTTTTCTTCGGGGGTCACCACACGGCTGCGCTTTTCGGGGCCAGCCACCACCTTGATGGAGGCTTCCTCGATTTCGGCCATGGTGATGGCCTTTTTGCCGCGGCGTGCCGCCAGCAGGGCGGCTTCGTTGACCAGGTTTTCCAGATCGGCACCCGCAAAGCCGGCGGTGCGCTGGGCGATCACCTTCAGCGACACATCCGGTGCCAACGGCTTTTTGCGGGTGTGCACTTTCAGAATCTCTTCACGGCCCTTGACATCCGGCAGGCCCACATACACCTGACGGTCGAAACGGCCGGGACGCAGCAGTGCCCTGTCCAGAATATCGGAACGGTTGGTGGCTGCCATAACGATGACACCATCGTTGGCGGCAAAGCCGTCCATCTCGACCAGCAGCTGGTTCAAAGTCTGCTCACGTTCGTCGTGGCCGCCGCCAAGGCCGGCGCCGCGCTGGCGGCCGACTGCGTCGATCTCGTCGATGAAAATAATGCTGGGCATGGTCTTGTTGGCCTTGTCGAACAAATCGCGCACACGGGAAGCACCCACGCCGACATACATTTCCACAAAGTCAGAACCGGAGATGGCATAGAACGGCACGCCTGCCTCGCCGGCACAGGCACGGGCCAGCAGGGTTTTGCCGGTGCCCGGGGGGCCTACCAGCAGCACACCGTGGGGAATGCGGGCCCCCAGCGAATTGAAGCGCTCGGGGCTCTTGAGGAACTCGACCACTTCCTGCAATTCTTCCTTTTCCTCTTCGGCGCCGGCCACATCAGCAAAGGTTGCGGTGCGCTGATTTTCGGATTCATCCTTGACCTTGGCACGGCCCACGTTCATCACGCCGCCGCCTGCGCCGCCGCTGCGCATCATAAAGAAGAACACAAACATGCACAGCATGGAAATGCCCAGATAGACC
>JAFULE010000073.1 GCA_017483235.1 Faecalibacterium sp.
CCCCTGTCGCATCCAGCAAGGCGTATTCCCCCTGCGTCAGCAACTGCTCAGTTACATGGCAGCCCGGCCAGATACCACAGCTGCGCAAGGTATATTCCACCCGTGCCGTCTGCGCAGCCGTAAGGCCGCTGCATCGGATATACCAAAGCCGCTGCTGCGTCAACCACAGAAGTGCACCAAACACAGCAGCACCTGCAAATACCCCTGCACGGCGCAGCAGCGGACGCAGCACAAAGAAAAGCCCTTTCCGGTTTTGCAGGCGAAGCCGCACCCGATACGATGCTGCCAGCCGCATCAGCCTGTGGTACTGTGCGGCTTTGCATTCGGCACAAAAACCGCCCGGAATCGCCTGTACGCAGTGCATCGACATATTTTGTTGTGCTGCCTGCTGCAGCATTGCCTCGCACCGGCCGCCTTGCGCCGTAAAGCACACCGTTGCCCAGATGCTGTTTTGCCTCAAACGGCACCGCCCCTGTCATTTATAAGAAAATTCTGTCTTGAAAAAAATGCCCCGCAGCCAAAGCCGTCCTTTTTTCAGGGCAACAATCTGCAGTTCGTCTCCTGTTATAGTCAGCAGGCCCTGCCCAAGATCCACGCACAGCAGCCCCGGCTCATAGGCATGCAGTGCTTTGAAATTTTCGATTTCCATTTCCCTTCCACATTGATAGATGCTGGTTTTGGCATACAGTTGCGCAGGCGGCTGGGCAAACAATCCCCCAAGCAGGCGGCCCAGCGGGATGCGCCTGCGGTTGCTTCGTTTTGGCAAAGTGCCGTTCCCTCCCCTGCTGGTTGGCGAAAAAGCCGGTTCTTCCACATATATATTGTCAGGGGAGGGTTTGATATGAATTTGGTTCGTTCCGGTTGGGCTAACCTTGGTTTGGCTGCCTTGACCTGTTTTTGCCTGTTTTATGCCCCACAAAATTGTCAAAACGCAGCGGTTCAGGCGCTAAGGCTATGCGGTGGACCACTGCTGGTGGGCATTTTTCCATTCTTGATCATATCCAATCTGATCACAAGCAGCGGAGTTGCCCCCATTCTGGCTTTACCTCTGAAACCACTTGCCAAAGCCGTGGGCTGCCGGCGACCGGCGGGGGCAGCCGTGCTTTTACTGGGCTTTGTAGGCGGATTTGCACCTGCAGCCTGCACCTGTACCCGCCTGCATCGGCAGGGGGAAATTTCGGCAGAAGAAGCATCTTTTCTGCTGGCCGCAGCAGCCGGAAGCAGCCCGTCGTTTGTAATTTTAGCAGTAGGACGCGGGATGCTGAACAGCCCCGTTACGGGTGTAAAGCTTTATCTGTGCCAAATCATCGCCGCCTGCGTCTCGACTGCACTGCTGAGTCGACTGCGTCGATCCACGTTCCATGAACAGAAACCGATACTCGTACAACAGGATGCTTCGCCCGGTTTATCCGGGGCCATTGCAGACGGGGCGTTGAGTTACATCAAATTGTGCGGTTTTGTAATCTACTTTCGCTGCCTGAGCGCAGGGCTGTCTGCTTTTTTGCCAAAAGGCGGCGAAACAGTTGCATCTATATTGCTGGAGGTAAGTTCCGGCTGTCAGTTTGCCGCACAGCTGCCGCTATTTGCCCCCTCCGCCTGCTGCACAGCGCTGAGTATCCAGAGTATTTCAGTGCTCATGCAGCTGCGCACACTTTGCCCTGCACCAATCTCACTGCGGCCGCTTTTGCTGATCCGTCCGCTGCATCTTACGGTTTCGCTGGGGCTGCTGCGTCTTTCTTTTCTTTTTGACCAAAGCCTGAACGTGTACAACAGCCTTGCGCCACGGGTTATCGCCATGCCGCGCACGCCGCTGCCCTGCATTCTGCTTTTGTTTTGTTTGTGTGTTTTGGTTTCCGGCCGGTTGTGCAGCGCTTTACAGCAAAGCAAAAAATGACTATAATAAAGTCAACAACGATATTGTGCAAAGGATATGCTGCAATGCTTTTCAAAAAACCGATTTACGGCGCCACCATTGCCCCCGCCTGTGAATACTGTGCCAATGGCCGTCGCGCCAGCGACCCCCGCATGATTCTGTGCGAAAGAAAAGGTGTTGTTTCGCCCCAATATCACTGCCGCAAATACCAGTACGACCCACTGCTGCGCATCCCGAAGCGTCAGCCCAAGCTGCCCAGCTTTACAGCTGACGACTTTTCGCTGGATTAAACCAGGCGGGGCAAAATATACATTGACTTTTGCCCCGCCTGCACCTATAATAATATAGGTTGTTTTTCTATAAGCTGGTATGGCTCAGTTGGTAGAGCAGTTCACTCGTAATGAACAGGCCGCCGGTTCAAGTCCGGCTACCAGCTCCACAAAACCCTCGCAGATATGCTGTTTTAGCAGCCTGCGAGGGTTTCTTTTTTGTTCATCGGGAATGACTTGAAAAAAGTGCCAACATGCCCCCGCACCGAAAGAACCTATCTCGAATTTTCGCATAGCTATTCTTGCGAACTATGCCGCTCTGCGCCGTTATATCCCCGGCACAATTATTACAAAAGCATGGACTTTTGTTGATTTTTCTGTTATATTGTATATGTATGCGGAAATATATGGGAGGTGCGTTCTTTTGCCCGAGGTTTATAAGCAATCCTTTAAGCAAAACTACACCGATAATGTGGAACTTTCTATCTTCAACTGCGGTATTGAGCGCTGTGCCGCCGGCCACACCTGGGGGCCCGGTATCCGGGATCATTACCTGATCCATCTTGTGCTGTCCGGCAAGGGAACCTTCCGGATCGGTGATACGGTATTTCAGCTGCAGGCCGGCGATATCTTTTTGATCAAACCCAGCCAGTTGTGCACCTATGCTGCTGACCCAGACGACCCCTGGGAATACAGCTGGGTTGGCTTTAACGGTGCTGTTGCCAACAAACTGGTGACCAAACTTCCCTTCTCGGACACAGCCCCGGTGCATCACGCCCGCAACCCCGAAGAGCTGCGGAATGTTCTGGCTTCGATTTATCAGTCCCGCGGGATGGAGCTGCAGAGCGAGATTGCCATGGTGGGATACCTGTACCTGTTTATTGCGGCATTGATGCGTGAAAACAGCGACGGCGACAGCCATAACGCCAGTTCCAGCAGCCAGTATGTGCTGAACGCCATCAAGTTTATCCAGTTCAACTTCTCGCACGATATTTCCATCGACGATGTGGCCAAGAGTGTTGGCGTTTCGCGCAGCCACCTATACCGTGTTTTTATGAGCAATGTGGGCAAAAGCCCCATCGATTATCTGACCGAATACCGCATCAACGAAGCCTGCAATCTGCTGCGCAGCTCCAGGCTTTCTATCGCCGAAGTTGCCACTTCGGTCGGCTTCTTTGATCAGTTCTATTTTTCCCGTGTGTTCAAAAAAGCGGTTGGCGTTCCGCCCAGCCGGTATGTCAGCGCGCTGGAAAAAGGCACCCTGACCGGGCCGGACGCACGCATATGAGACAAAAATTGTACCTGCTGCTGGCTATACTTTGTTTTGCCGGCTGTGCAGCTTTATATGCCATATGGACTCATACGCCTCAACCACCACAGGCGGCTTTTCTCTGCAGCAAGGCAGATGAAACCGCCGCAGGGCTTGACAAGGTGTGCAAACGCCTGAACTCGGCCGGCTACCGTGCCACCCTGATTGCCGGTACACCGGATGTGACCGCTCAGGCAGAGGGATTGATCCGAAAGGGCGTTTCCTTTTTGGTTATTTCTGCCGATGAGCTGTATTCCGATGCCCGGTTGACCGATCTGTGCTGCCGTGCAGAAATTCCGGTATTGTTCATCGGTGAAATGCCGGACGAGGCGCTATTGAGTGGGAATGACTCTGTCTGGTTTTTTGGGGCTTCCGCCTCCGACGCAGGCGAGCTGATCGGCCAGCAAATGGCTGCAGCATTCCGATACGGTGTGGTTTCTGACCACGACGGCGATTTGCGTTTGGACTATCTGACCGTGCAAGGGGAAAGCTACCGTGCGCAGACCTTTATAAAGGCAGTGGTTACCCAGTGCGAACACCACGGCATCTACACCGAAAGCTGTCTGCCTGCAGCGGCCATTGCCCAAGCACCCTCCGCGGCCGAAACGCCATTGCCTGCGGATCATTCCTTTGCTGCGGAATGGAGCGCACTCGGCTGCAAGCCCGAAATCATTCTGTGCAGCGACTATGCCGGCGCTGTGGCGGCCCACCAGACAGCCAAGCAGCTGAATTGGCTGAACTGCGCTGATCCGGTACAGCTGGCCGCGGTGACCGGCACTGCCGAGCAAGCCAAAGCCCTTTCAGAGATGGGATTTGCTGCGGTAACCTATCTGGATGACGCCTTTGAGATGGAGTCGATCTTTGCTTTGACCGTAAACGTTCTGGAACACCGCTATATCTCTTACAACACCAGCCTGCGGCAAAGTGACGATTCTGCGCATTTCATTCTGCCGTATAAACTATGGGACAGCGAACTTTCTGTTCAGGAAAGATTGCTGATCCGCTGAAAATTCACACGAAGGAGGGGCATGCCCCCAATGTCTGTTTCCAAAAATCAGATTATCCCCCTTCAGATCGAGAGCCTTTCCAGCGATGGAAGCGGCATTGGTCATTATGAGGGACAGGCGATCTTTGTGCCCGGTACCGCCCCCGGCGATGTGATGGAAGCAAAGATCGTAAAAGACTGCGGCCGGTATGCCTTTGGCATTGTGCATCAGCTGCTTACCCCGTCCCCCGCACGTCTTAAGCCAGATTGCCCCTGTGCCTGACCCTGCGGAGGCTTCTGTTTCCGACATCTGGATTATGAAGCCGAACTGC
>JAFULE010000074.1 GCA_017483235.1 Faecalibacterium sp.
CCTCAACCGGCAGCGAAACCAAGGATACCGTGATCGCCATGATTTTTAACGGCTTCCTGGCAACCGTTACCATCACCGCCATGACCATTATCGAGAACGCTATCCAGATCAAGCTGGGCTACAACGGCGTTGCTCTTGCCAGTTGGGGCACCGACATCACCCGCCTGTGGGGCATGCCGGTTGGTATGTTCCTGGGCGGCAGCGGTTCCACCTATCTGTACCGCAAGACCGGTTCCATCTGGCCTGGCGCCTTTGTTATGGGCTTTGTTTGCTGCATGGCTGCCTGCCTGTACGGACAGATCCAGTTCTGATTTCAAGCGCTTTCCTGTTCACAAAAAAATCCGTGGGGCCAACCGGTCCCACGGATTTTTTTGATTTATACTGTCGCTGGCAGCGGAAGTAAAACGATCAGTGAAAACTGTTCCGGCACCGAAAGGTCCACTTCGGCCACACCGCCGTATTTGCGCACCGCCTTGCGAATACTGGAAAGACCGATGCCATGGCAGTGCGGGTCCTTCTTTGAGGTGATCGGCAGCCCGTTCTTCAGCCGGATTTCGCCCTGATACGAATTGACAAAGCTGATGATCAGCTGACCCGCTATGATTTCGCTATGGATGCTGATATACCGTTTGCCGCGATTGTCCATCTTTCGGCAGGCCTCAATCGCATTGTCGACTGCATTGCCAAAAATGGTACACAGATCCATGTTGCTGATAAAATCGATGCCTCTGAAATCCAAAATCATATCAAACCGTATCCCCGATTCGCGCAGAACAGAGGTCTTCTGGCTCAGTAGGCCATCCAGCGTACTGTTTCCGGTTTCGATGCCCAACCGCTCCTCACCGGCTTGCTCCAGCAGATCGTCCAGATATTTCTGCACCGCATCGTTCTTCTGCTCGCCCATTAGGGAGCGCACCGCCACAAGATGGTTTTTCATATCGTGGCGCAGCCTGCGCACCTCTTCATCTGCTTTGTACTGATACTTGTAAACCTTCAGGCGTTCTTCGTTGACCGCATTCTGAATGCGGCTTTCCTTTTCCAGTTTTGCCTGAAAGCGTTCGCGCTCAAACACAAGAAGAAACAGCAGCATGAACACCTGCAGCAGAATGAAAACAAGGCTTGCACTTTCGGAAAACTCCTGATCACTCCACTGCAATTCTTTGGTCAGCATAATGCAAAGAACCGTCATGGCCAGCGGAAGCCAGCCGGACAGAGAAGGCTCTTCAATATGCCTCAGCGGAAGATAGTGATACAACACAAAGATAATCAGGACACGAACCACCGTAGTGAACAGCAGGTTAAGCCATGCAGAATTTCCGGGAAGGCCAAGAAGATCGACGACTGTCTTCATCAGGGGGCTCATAAAAATATTCTGGCTTACAAATGCGCAGGAAGCCGCAAAGGTTGCCAGAAAGAATCCACGACGGTTCCAGATTCCTTTAGCAAAGTACAGATACAGAACATAACACACCACACGGATGCCCAGACGCAGAAAGGTATGCAGCCCAACTCCGCGTGCAGCCAGCAGCACCAGCGTCAGCAAAAAGGCAAAGGAAGCCCCCTTTTGCTTTTTGGTTATGCTGCGTTCATCGTCGGCGGTGGAAAAATATAGCTGTATCAGAAATGCATCGGCAACCGGCCCCAATGCGTCGGCCAATGTAAGGCTCATAACCGCTCCTTTCGATAAACAGCATAAACAGAAAGAAACTCTCTTCGCCGGTACTTACTCAGAGGCACCACACCGCCATCCACCATGTGAATCTCGGTTTCTCCAATCAGCCGGATGTTTCGCATATTGATCAGGTAACTTTTATGCACTCGGAAAAAACCACATCCGGCCAGCTGCTGCTCCAGTACCGAAAGGGTAACATCCCCCGCTGTAAAAGAGAAGCCATCGCAGACAAATTTGATCTCGTGCCGGAAGGATTCGATGTAGCCGATTTCGTTTGTATTGACCCGAATCAGACCTTCTGCCGTCTGAAACTGCAGCACCTGCCCCACCGATTTTTTCATCATGCGAAGGGCATCGCCCATGCGCTCGGCAAACACCTCATATCGCAGAGGCTTGGCCAGGAAGCTGAAAGCATGCACTTCATATCCTTCGATGGCATAATGGGTCAACGAGGTAATAAAAAAAATTACCGCATTCGAGCCTCTGCGCCGCAGCTCGCGGGCTGCATTCATGCCGCTCATTCCACCCATCTGGATATCCTAAAGAAGGATGTCACAGCTTTGTGCCGAGGCAAGCAGCGCTTCTGCACTGTGAAACACCGTCAGCTCCATAATTTCGCCGTTTGCAGCAAAAAAGCGTCCCAGATACTCTTGCAGCTGCTCACAGATGACCTCTTCATCGTCGCAGACCGCAATGTTCCACGCCATGTTTTATCCCTCCCTTTTGAACTTTGTTTCAATTCAGTTTACCACGTCAGGCTGCATCACTTCAACCCAGGCAGACATCTTTGTTCTGTCCCGCTTCTGAATAAACAGCCAAAAGCACCCGTGCATCGGACAGAAATTTCGATGCACGGGTGCTTGCTGTTGCAACGGTTATTTCAGATCAGTTTCAAAGGCCGACAGATGCTGGGCCATGGCGGTGCGGGCACGCTGCTCGTCACCGGCCTGGACGGCACGGTAGATCTCTTCGTGCATTTCGTGCACCTTGCGGAACATCTTTTTCTGGGCGGCCGGGGTCATGCCGACAATTTTGGTGCGCATAAAGTTCTGATTGATGGCACTGAAGGTTTTGTTCATCACAATACCTACCTGATTTTTTGCAGCCTTTGCCAGCAACCCGTGATAGGCCGGGTCCATCCCGATATATTCTTCGGGCTGCTCTACGCAGGCCGCCATTTTATCCAGCTGGGCACGCAGGGCGGCCAGGTCCTCATCGGTGCGGCGGCTGCAGGCCCAGACAATGGTGGCGTCCTCGCTGATGCGGCGGTATTCGCTCATTTCGGCCAGGCTGATGTGGCCCACCTGCAGGGCATCCTCCATGGTCTGCTGAATATTTTTGTCGTCCGGCTCCAGCACCACCGCGCCGTTGCTGCCGGCCACAATGCGGATGTAGCCCGTACGCTCCAGCATACGCAGTGCCTCGCGGATGGTGGGGCGGCTGCGCTGGAACATCTCCATCATATTGCGCTCGCTGGGCAGACGATCGCCGGGGTTCAATTCCCCTTTCAGGATCATCTCCTTGACCTGCTCATAGATGATCTCGCTGGCGCGCTTGGTTACAGCCGGCCGAAAATTGACCGCGGCTGCCGCATTTTCTTTTACTGGCATGGGTGCCCTCCAAAGCATAAATTCTCTTCTACAATGTAGCATGGGCAGCCGGGCAAAGTCAACCAACTCACCGTGTAAAAAGCAGCATTTTCGGCAGAATTTGTATCAGATGCCCAACATTCTGCGCAAAGATTGGGCACTGCACCACTGCAAAGGGATTGACAGAAGCAAGACAAATCCTGTATCATTTAGATAACTGGTATTACCAGTTAGTGAAGATTTGCAATTCGCCGCTCAAGGAGGCATTTTGATGATCACCTTTGGCATTGACATTGGCAGCACCACCTCAAAGTGCGCCGTTCTGCAGGATGGGCAGACCATTCTGGCCACCTCGTTGTTTAACGGGGGCATCGGCACCCAAAGCCCAAAAAAAGCGGTGGAAGAAGCCCTGCGCCTTGCCGGCCTTTCCCCTGCCGATCTGGCCGCTTCGGCGGTGACCGGCTACGGCCGCACCCGGTACGAGGGGGCGGAGTATCAGGTCAGCGAGCTGAGCTGCCACGCACTGGGCGCCCATCTGGTGCTGCCCGAGGCACGCACCGTGATTGACATTGGCGGGCAGGACGCCAAGGTGATCTCGCTGAGCCCGTCCGGCCGGATGCAGAACTTTCTGATGAACGACAAATGCGCTGCCGGCACCGGCCGGTTTCTGGATGTGATGAGCAACATTCTACAGATCCCAGTGGACGAGCTGGCCGATTATGCCGCCCGGGCCAAAAATCCGGCGTCCATTTCCAGCACCTGCACCGTATTTGCCGAAAGTGAAGTGATCAGCCAGCTGGCCAACGGGGTGGACACCGCCGATCTGGTGGCAGGCATCTGTGCTTCGGTGGCACAGCGGGTGGCCGCCCTTGCCAAGCGCACCGAGCTTGCCCCCGCCATCTGCATGAGCGGTGGTGTGGCCCGCAACGCCGGTGTACGCGCTGCCATGGAGCAGGCGCTGGGCCAGCCGGTGCTGTATTCGCCGCAGGCACAGCTGTTCGGTGCCATTGGAGCCGCCCGCTATGCCTGGCAGAAAGCAAATCAGTAAAGCCAAAATTTACATAAACGCCAGATAACTGTTACGGAGGTTTGATTGTTATGGCAGAAGAAATCAAGAAGCACCGGCCGCCGCCAGATCCCAATTCGGCTAAGTACAAGCTGGGCCAGATCGCCGCACACGCCTATTCCGACGCCATTGCCGCCAAAGAGCGGGGCGAACTGGTGGGCTGGTGCTCCTCGAACTTCCCGGTGGAAAGTCCCGAAACGCTGGGCCTGTACGTCGTCTACCCCGAAAACCAGGCCGCCGGCATTGCTGCCCGCGGCGGCGGCGAGCGCCTGTGCCAGATTGCCGAGGCCGACGGCTATTCCAACGACATCTGTGCCTACGCCCGCATCAGTCTGGCTTATTCCAAAATCAAGGATGCGCCGGAGCAGAACATGCCCCAGCCCGATTTTCTGCTGTGCTGCAACAACATCTGCAACTGCATGATCAAGTGGTACGAAAATCTGGCCAAAGAGCTGAACATCCCCATGATCCTGATCGACATCCCCTTCAACCCCGATTACGATGTGTCGGACGAGCAGGTAGAATACGTCAAGGCGCAGTTCTGGGCCGCCATCCATCAGCTGGAAGAGCTGACCGGCAAACAGTGGGACGACGAAAAGTACAAGCAGGTGATGGAAATTTCGGGCCGTACCAGCCGCGCCTGGCTGGCCGCCACCTCCACCGCCTGTTATGTGCCCAGCCCCTTCAACGGCTTTGATCTGCTGAACCACATGGCGGTTATGGTTACCGCCCGCGGCAAGCCCGAAGCCGCCGAAGCCATGGAACTGCTGCTGAAGGAATATCAGGAAAACCACGAAAAGGGTGTTTCAACCTTCCGCGGCGAAGAAAAGCACCGCATTATGTTCGAGGGCATTGCCTGCTGGCCCTGGCTGCGGGTTACCGCCACCGGCCTGCGCAGCCACGGCATCAACATGGTAACCACCATTTATGCCGACGCCTTCGGCTTCATCTACAAGGACTTTGACGATATGTGCCGGGCATACTGCAAGGTGCCCAACGCCATCAATCTGGAATACGCCCGCGACAAACGTGTGAAGCTGTGCAAGGACAACCACGTAGAGGGCCTGCTGGTACATACCAACCGCAGCTGCAAGCTGTGGAGCGGTTTTATGTACGAGATGAGCCGCCAGATCGGCGAAGCCTGTGACATTCCGGTCACCAGCTTTGACGGCGATCAGGCCGACCCGCGCAACTTCTCGGAAGCCCAGTACGACACCCGTGTGCAGGGCCTGACCGAAATTATGGAACTGAACAAGGAGGCGAACTGAATATGTCTTTGACTGCATTGCTGGATCGTTTCCATTCGGTTGCCGCAAACCCCGCCGCCCAGAAGGATGCCTATCTGGCTGCCGGCAAAAAGGTGGTGCTGACCGCCCCAGTGTACACCCCCGAAGAGATTATTCACGCCATGGGTGCCGTGCCCATGGGTGCCTGGGGCGCCGATGTGGAGCTGCAGCAGGCCAAGCGCTACTTCCCTGCCTTTATCTGCTCGATCATGCAGAGCATTGTGGAGCTGGGCATGCGCGGCGTGTACGAGGGCGCCAGTGCGATCGTGATCCCCAGCCTGTGCGACAGCCTGAAGGTGCTGGGCCAGAACTGGAAATATGCGGTGCCCTCGATTCCCTTCATCCCCATGACCTACCCCCAGAATCGCAAGCCCGTTTTTGCCGCCGACTTTACCAAGGCCGGCTACCGCCGGGTGATCCGCGATCTGGAGCAGGCCACTGGTCTTGTGTTTGAGGAAGAAAAGCTGGCCGCCTCACTGGAGGTATACAACGCCCACAACGCCGCTATGCGCCGGGTTTCGGCGCTGATGGCCGCCCACCCCGAAATCACCAACGCTCAGCGCAGCGACGTGTTCAAGAGTGCATTCTTCATGCGCAAGGAAGAGCACACCGCACTGGTGAACGAGCTGATCACCGCGCTGGAAGCCGCTCCCGCCGCCAAGGCAGCGCTGCCCATTTACACCACTGGCATTCTGGCCGACGCACCGGGCCTGCTGGCCATTCTGGACGAGGTTGGGCTGCAGGTTGCCGGCGATGACGTTGCCGCCGAAAGCCGCCAGTACCGCACCGACGCCCCCGCCTTTGGTACCCCGCTGGATCGTCTGGTGGAAAAGTTCCGCAGCACCGACAACTGCAGCGTACTGTACGATGTGGAAAAGAACCGTGTGCCCATGATCGTGGCCGAAGCCAAAGCAGCCGGTGCCAAGGGCGTGCTGGTGGTGCTGACCAAGTTCTGTGACCCCGAGGAATTTGATTATCCGCTGATCAAAAAAGCCTGCGATGCCGCCGAGCTGCCCTGTACACTGATCGAGGTGGATCGCCAGATGGTGAACTACGAGCAGGCCCGCACCGTGATCGAGACCTTCCGTGATTTGGTTTGTGAATAAAGGAGAATGACCCTATGAGCACTGTAAAACGCCCCCTGGACGGCATTAAGGTGGTTGAGCTTGCCACCTTTATTGCCGGCCCCTGCTGCGCCCGTTATCTGGCCGATCTGGGTGCCGATGTTGTTAAGGTAGAAGCCCCCGCCGGCGACCCCCTGCGCTACACCGCAGTGAACGAAGGCCGCCCCTTTGGCGATAAAGAAGACACCAGCTTCACCCTGGAAAACACCGGCAAAAAGACCGTTACCCTGAACACCAAGACCCCGGCCGGCCGCGAAGCGCTGGAAAAGCTGATCGCACAGGCAGATGTATTCATCACCAACTGGCGTCAGCCCGCACTGAAACGCGCCGCACTGGACTACGAGACCCTGAAGGTAAAGTACCCCGCACTGGTGATGGGCTATGTGAGCGGCTACGGCGAAAAGGGCCCCGACAAGGACCTGCCCGGCTTTGACTTTACCGCCTATTTTGCCCGCTCGGGCGTTATGGGCACCCTGTACGACGTGGACAGCATGCCCATGATGCCTCTGGCCGGCTTCGGCGACCATCAGGTGGGCATGAACCTGGCCAGCGGTATTCTGGCCGCGCTGCTGCGCGCCAAGATGACCGGTCAGGGCGATCAGGTTGTGGTCAGCCTGTACCACAGCGGCGTGTGGGATGTTTCGCTGTATCTGCAGGCCTCCCAGTACGGTGACCCGCTGCAGCAGTACCCCATCAGCCGCAAGCTGATCACCAACCCCCTGAACGTGGCCCACAAAACCAGCGACGGCCGCTGGCTGCAGTTCTCGATGCCCCAGTACGACAAGCTGTACAACAAGTTCGTGGGCGAAGTGCTGCAGCGCGAGGACCTGGTGAACAATCCCAAGTTCTACCCGCAGGTTAACCTGCAGGCCAATCTGGTGGAATTCTATGATATTTTTGCCGGCGAGGTTGCCAAGCACGACGCCGCCTACTGGGCCGACGCCATGACCAAAGCCGACCTGCCCTTTGCCGTCTGCCAGACCTGGAACGAAGTTATGAACGACCCGCAGGCATGGGGCAGCGATATTCTGGCCAAGGTCACCTTCCCCAACGGCAACGAGCGCACTATGGTGCGCACCCCGGTTCTGTTTGCCGAAACCGAGCTGCCCCCTTATGAACGCGGCCACTTCCTGGGTGAGGACACCCGCACCGTGCTGGCCGATCTGGGCTACACCGCCGAGCAGGTGGACGCCATGATCGCCGCCGGCGAGGCCACCGACGTGATTCGCGTTGGCAAATAATCTCTGACATTCTTCTACAATTTTCTTTCTCTTCCAAGTGCAAAGGCTGCCGCTGAACTTCAGCGGCAGCCTTTGCCATTTTGGGATATTTTTTCTTCAGCGTTTGATCAGGGCCTTGTTCCGCCACACGCCGCTTTTCCATCGGATGTACATACATACTGCCCGCGAACACTCATCCAGCGCCATGCCGATGTAAGCCCCTGCCGCCATCAGCCCCATTTGCAGACCAAACAGCCATGTGCCGCCCACCGCGCACAAGAACATAAAGATAATGCCGATGATGCTGGTGAACAGTGCGTCGCCGCTGGTTTTCAGTGCACTGCCGTACACCATATTCACCGCACGGCCAACTTCCAGCGCCACATCGATCCAGAGCAGCCGGTTCACCAGCGCGATCATGGCAGGGTCGTCGGTCAGCAGGCGCAGAATGGGGGTGCCAAAGGCCGCAAAGAAAAATGCCACAGCAAACGAAACCAGAATGCCGATGTTGCCGGCCTTCCGGGTGCCTTTGTCGCATTGGTCAAACTCCCCTGCGCCGATCCGCCAACCGGTCAGAATGGCGTTTGCCTGCGAAAGCGCAGCCCCCACACAGGCCGAAAGCATATTCAGAACCATGGCGTAAGACCGGGCGGTCACATTGATGCCTTCGGCATCCATTTGATTCAGAAAACGCACCACCAGCGCAACGGCCAGACTGTACAGGGCCGATTCCAGCGCCGAGGGCAGGCCGATCTTCAGGATCTGACCTGCGATCTGCCGATTTCCGATGCGGTGGGTCAGTGTTCGGGCATCCACAAGCCAGACCGAAGTCACCAGCACGATCAGCAGGTTGACCGCACGGCTCAGTGCGGTGGCAAGGGCTACACCGGCTACCCCCATGTCAAAGCCATACAGGAAGACGGCATTCAGCACCAGATTCATCAGATTGCAGATGACAGCCGCCGCCATGGCCGGACGGGTATGGCCAAAGGCGCGCAGATAGTTGGAAAAGATGGGGGTAAGGGCGTTCAGCAGGCTGGTGCCGCCCACAATGCGCAGGTACACCGCTGCATGGGGCCGCAGCGCCGGGGCAATGCCGGCAAGGTCGGCCACCGGTTCGGCAAAGAAAAACAGCCCCACCGAAAGCAGCACGCCCAGCGCACCGTTGAACAGCAGGCCAATGCGGCGGGCCTGATAAGCCACGCCGGGTTGGTCCGCCCCGATGTACTGGGTCATGACCGCAATCATACCCGAAGAAATGACCGAAAACACCATGATAAACAGATTAAGGTAGCTGGTTGCGGTGCCCACCGCACCAACCGCCTGACTGCTGACCGAGGAAAGCATAACCGTATCCACCATGCCGGTGAGCATGGAAAACAGCAGCTCCAGAAAAATGGGCAGAAACAGCTGCAGCAGGGTTTTGCGTTCTTTTTGCATAGGTTCCTCCAAAGAAGCTTTGGCAAAAAAGATTGTATTCTTCGTCCATTCTACACCCTTTCTGTGTAAAAAACAGCCCCTTTGTTTTGATTTTCCGTCATGCGCTGTTTTTTTGTACCGAACAAAAAGTGCCCCGCAGCCATTGGCTGCGGGGCACCTGAGTTACAGATGCAGATTATTCGGTGGTGTAGTTGTCGAAGTAGCCCTGAATATAGATGATGGGGGTGCCCTTGTCGCCCGAGCCGGAGGTCAGGTCGCACAGCGAACCGATCAGGTCGGTCAGCTGACGGGGGGTGGTGCCCTCAGAAGCCATGTTGCCCACAAGGTCGGCATCCTTCTTGGTGATGGAGTCCTTGATGGCGGCCTTCAGAGCCTCGCCGGACAGGTCGGCAAAGTCGTTGTCGGCCAGATACTTCAGCTTCAGCTCGTTGGGGGTGCCTTCCAGGCCGGCAGTGTAAGCGGGCGAAACCACAGGGTCAGCCAGCTCCCAGATCTTGCCGACGGGGTCCTTAAAGGCGCCGTCGCCGTACACCATGACCTCAACATGCTTGCCGGTCTTGGCCAGCATCTTGGCCTGGATCTCTTCCACCATGCCCTGTCAGGCACGGGGGAAC
>JAFULE010000075.1 GCA_017483235.1 Faecalibacterium sp.
ATAGGCATCTCCAAAAGGAGAAACCAAAAGGCTACAAACCCAAAGGTGGATCCCAACGGAGAAACCCAAAAGGCAACAAGCTCTAACGCAGCGTACAGGGATCAGACAAGGGTGATCAAACAGAAAGGAGCGTAGGTCCGATGGTATTGAATGAACCCACCCAGCAGTGGCAGGCTGTCGGGTCTCGCTGATAGGCAAAATAGCCGCTTCGCATAAAAGGGATGTACCCCTACTGATATAGATAGAACGAGCGCTTAGTCTTGAGCCAGACGCCGAGAAAGCCGACCGGCCTGCCAAGAAAAACAAAACCACCTTTTCATATAGATGAATCGGAAAGAAGTGGACACCGATGAAAAAGTTCATCCTTCGCCCGCAGTCCAACATCTAAGAGAAAGGCTACTCCAATGTACTAGATAGCTTCCCCCTGGTATAGGGTTTCTGAAAATAAGCAAAAGAGTGTGATCAAGATGAAAAGGGTTACTCCGCACATCCATTAAGCGGACGCCACTCACACTGGATATGAGGCTTTGAAACCAATGATTTAGCTAAACACGCATCCCCTGTTCCCGATGTTTTTGGCAACAACCAAAACAAACCAATCAGGACATGAGGCTTCGAAACCAATGATTTAGCCAAAATCGTTTCCCTTTGAAGAAAGATCAATGCTTTAAGATCATGCAGCTGTGAATGTCGCAGTTAGAAATTTTAAGGCACCAAGTATACGAGGCTTTGAAACCAATGTACTAGTTAAACTTTCCCCCGATCGAAATAATTCTTTATCATAACAGGGACGTTGTATCATGAAATCTACCGGTACGGTCCGAAAATGAATTGATCGAGGATAAGAGGCTATGACTCCAAAGAAGTAATTATCGCCGCTCCGCAGCCTTGCGGGGCGGCTTTTTTTGCGTTTTGCGGCCGGTTTTGGGCAGCAAATCAACACTTTTGCTTGCACCGGAGCAGCCAAAGGGGTATAATTGATTTTGTATGGTCAAGAACCTGCATCATCAACGCGCCGTTTCATTCGCGGCGTTACAGAGAAAGGAATCATGAACATGAGCGACGCAAAACGCTATTACATCACCACCCCCATCTACTACCCCAGCGACAAGCTGCACATCGGCCACAGCTACACCACCGTGGCCTGCGACGCGCTGGCCCGTTATAAGCGGATGCAGGGCTACGACGTGATGTTTTTGACCGGCACCGACGAGCACGGCCAGAAAATTCAGGATAAGGCCGCCGATAAGGGCGTGACCCCCCAGCAGTATGTGGACGACATTGTAGCCACCATCAAAGAGCTGTGGGGCACCATGAACATCAGCTATGACCGGTTCATCCGCACCACCGACGACTACCACGTTGCCGCCGTGCAGAAGATCTTCACCCAGCTGTATGAGCAGGGCGATATCTACAAGAGCACTTATAAAGGCCACTACTGCAAGCCCTGTGAAAGCTTCTGGACCGAAAGCCAGCTGGTGGATGGCAAGTGCCCCGACTGCGGCGGCCCGGTGTACGAAGCCGAAGAGGAGGCCTACTTCTTCAAAACCAGCAAATACGCCGATCGCCTGCTGCAGTGGTACGAAGATCACCCCGACTTCATTCAGCCTGCCACCCGCAAGAACGAGATGATCGCTTTCATCAAGCAGGGCCTGCAGGATACCTGCGTGTCCCGTACTTCGGTGGCCTGGGGCGTTCAGGTGCCCTTTGACCCCAAGCACACCATCTATGTGTGGATCGACGCGTTGTCCAACTATATCACCGCACTGGGCTACGGCAACGATACCTACAACGATTACGACAAGTACTGGCCGGCCAACGTGCACATGGTGGGCAAGGAAATTCTGCGTTTCCACACCATCATCTGGCCCGCCATGCTGATGGCACTGGATCTGCCCCTGCCCAACAAGGTGTTCGGCCATGGTTGGCTGCTGCTGAGCGGCGGCAAGATGTCCAAGTCGAAGGGCAACGTCATCGACCCGGTCAAGCTGTGCGAGCGCTACAGTGTGGACGCAGTGCGTTACTTCCTGCTGCGCGAAGTGCCCTTTGGCAACGACGGTACCTTTACCAACGAGGCGCTGATCAACCGCATCAACACCGACCTGGCCAACGACATGGGCAACCTGCTGAGCCGCACCGTTGCCATGTGCGAAAAATACTTTGGCGGCACTGTAACCGCCAACGGTCAGGCTGATGAGCTGGACAACGCCCTGAACACCCTGCTGGCCGCCATGCCCGCCAAGGTGGATGCCGCCATGGAGGCGCTGGATGTGCCCCAGGCCCTGATCGCCATCTTTGAGGTGGTGCAGCGTGCCAACAAGTATATCGACGAGACCGCCCCCTGGATTCTGGCCAAGAGCGAGGAAAGCAAGCCCCGTCTGGAGATGGTGATGTACAACCTGTGCCGTGTGCTGCACGCCGTGACCGTGCTGATGCAGGCCTATCTGCCCAACACCGCCCCCAAGATGGCCGACCAGCTGGGTCTGAGCGCCGACGAGATCGCCTACGACAAACTGGGCGAAGCCAAGGCCGCCTACACTGTGCATAAGGGCGAGGCCCTGTTCCCCCGCATCGATGTGGCCAAGGAGATCGCCTATCTGGAGGCCGAGGATGCCCGCCGCAAGGCCGAGGCCGAAGCTGCCGCCGCAGCAAAGCAGGCCGCCGAAGCACCCAAGGCCGAAGAACCCGCTGCCGAACCCATCGAGCACGAACCCGAGATCAGCTTTGACGATTTCTGCAAGGTGGAAATGCGTGTGGCCGAGATCCGTGCCTGCGAAACCATGAAGGAAAGCAAAAAGCTGCTGCACCTGACCGTGTTTGACGGCGAGCGCGAACGTACCATTCTGAGCGGCATTGCCAAGTGGTTTGCCCCCGCCGACCTGATCGGCAAAAAGGTGGGCATTGTGGCCAACCTGGCCCCCCGCCCCATGATGAAGGGCAAGTATGTCAGCGAGGGCATGGTCATCGCTGCCGACACCGCCGACGGCGGCTGCCGCATTGCCTTCTACCCTGATGACGTTCCCGCCGGTGCCCGGATCCACTAAGAGGTGCCGCATGCAAACACAAAACAAATCCAAACTGGATGCATTTTTCAGCATTCCCGCCATGGCGGTGGTGCTGGCCGCATTCTGCAACATTCTGTGGGGTTCGGCGTTCCCCTTCATCAAAATGGGCTACCGCCTGTTTGCCATTGACAGCGCCGACACCGCCTCGATCCTCTGCTTTGCCGGTGTGCGCTTTATGATGAGCGCCGCACTGGTATGGGTGTGCGGCGTTGTACTGCAGCGCCGCCTGATCCCCATGCCCAAGGGCAAGGCTCTGCTGAGCTGCTGCGGACTGGGTCTGTGGCAGACCGCTACTCAGTACTTCTTCTATTACACCGCCGTTGCCACCCTGACCGGCGCGTTCGGCGGTATTCTGAACAGCGTGCAGAGCTTTCTGGGCGTGATTGTGGCCCATTTTCTGTACGGCAAAGCCGACCGCATGACCAACCGCAAGGCACTGGGCTGTGCGCTGGGCTTTGGCGGTGTGCTGGTAGCTACCATTGGCAACTACGGCAGCGGCGATGTGAAGGGCTCGGTCTCGATGATCTGCGCCGCGCTGGTGTTTGCACTGGCCGGCCCGTGGAACAAGGCTGCCACCAAGCAGGCCGACAGCTTTGCCGTTTGTGTGCTGAACCTTGGCACCGGCGGCGCAGTTCTGCTGCTGCTGGGCAAGCTGATGGGCGGCAGCCTGAATCCGCAGGGCTTTGCTGCGGTGGGGGTGCTGCTGATCCTTGCTTTCATCTCGGGCGCTGGCTATGTGCTGTGGGCCCTGCTGATGAAGAACAACCCCGTTTCCCGCATCAGTGTGTTTGGCCTGCTGATCCCCGTGGTCAACGTACTGCTGTCCGCCGTGCTGAACGGTGAGCCTCTGTTTGAGTGGAACTACCTGTCGGCCCTGGCACTGGTCTGTGCTGGTATCTGGCTGGTCAACAAACCCAAAAAGGAAGCTGCCGTATGACCAACATCTTTGACACCCATGCACACTACTGCAGTCACCGGTTCGACGACGACCGAGACGCAGTGATGACCGCACTGCCTGCCGGCGGCGTAGTGGGTGTACTGGAATGTGCCACCCATTCGGGCGATGCCGTCCGTACACTGGAGCTGGCGCACCGATACAACTATGTTTACGCCGCATTGGGCATCCATCCGGAAAGCCTGATCGAAGAGGATGCCGCCACCGTGGCCGTATACCACGGTGACTGGCGTGCTGAGCTGGAAGCCATGCGCCCCCTGTTTGCCGACCCCAAGGTGGTGGCG
>JAFULE010000076.1 GCA_017483235.1 Faecalibacterium sp.
CCATACACCGTTGTACCAACTCTGCTTTTTCTCTCGGACTAAGTTTTCCTTTCCTGGGCATAAAGATACTCCCTCCATGAAAGACAGTTTTCTTTTTCACTGTCTCTCATAGAGGGAGCATATCAGAAAGCCGCCGGTCTTTTTTATGCGCCTGAGCAGAAAAGAATAAAAAGCGTCATCGATCCAAGAAAAAATAAGGATTGAACTGGCCGGTATGCAGGGGGTATAATGGTGACAGGGAATAATAGGGGTTCTGTGCCCCCTTTTTTTGGATGGGATCAAGGAGGAGACTATGATCGTATCGCAGCTTACCTTTCTGCCGGAGGGGTTGATCACTGCACGGGTGCAGGCCGAGCCTGCCGACGGCCAGCCCACCGTGGAGGAATACCTGTACGCACTGGACTGCGCCCTGAAGGCCAGCGGCCGCCAGCCGGTGGGCCGGGTGGCGTGGCGCACCGCAAAAGACCAGCCGGACGCTCTGGAATGCACGGTGGCAGCATTGCCCAAGGTGACGCTTGCCGATTACCGCGGCATTGTTGTGCAAAGCGTGTCGGCCTCGCAGCAGGTGGACGCCCATCGCGCCGCCGAGCAGGCCGCCCGGGCTTGCGAGCTGGAGGTGCCCGCCCTTGCCATCGATCTGGAGGTGGACTGGCAGTGGCGGCAGCTGGAACGCCGGCTGAAAACCAATCACATCACCCTGCAGCAGCATTTGGATCGTCTGCGCACAACCCCGGACCGCTTTTCGTCCAAGCTGCGCGGCTATGCGCAGCAGGACCTGCACCTGCGCTGCGCCCTGCTGGCCATTGCCTGCACCGAGGGCTTTATCGTAACCGACGAAAAGCTGGCCGCCGCGGTGCGGCAGGCACAGCTTCGGGGCATTCGCCAGCCCGACCGCATGCAGCTGCGCCAACAGCTGCTGGTGCAGCAGGCTGTTGACCTGATCTGGCAGAATACCACTGTGCTGCCTGCGCCCGTGCAAGAGGAGCAGGCATGAAAAAGAAAAGTGTTTTGTATACCTGGGCGGCAGAGCTTGGGCTGATGCTGGTGCTGACGGTGGCCATGTGTGTGGCCCTTACCGGCGCGGCCCGCAGCCGTCTGCTGCAGGAATACGAGCAGTTTACCGCCCTGCAGCAGGAAAAAATCGAAACCTCGCTGGATAACTACTTTACACAGCTGCAGGCACAAGCTGTAGAGCTGCTTTCCGACAGTACAGTGCAAAACTTTGCCTATCTGGCTGCCCCCACCCAGCCGGATAATTACGACCTGTACTTGGTTCAGATGCGTCTGCTGAACGCTATGAGCACCGGCATCACCGACCATATCTACATCTATTTTCAGAATATTCGCCGTGCCATCACCGACGAAACCATTCTGGACCCGGCCGACTGCACCCAAAAGCTTCTGGGCGGCACCGGGCAAGAGAGAATGAAGCGCTTTCATAATATGATAGGTCGGGTGGAACTCAGTCGGCTGGAAGTGATGGAAAACGGCGAAGAGGTCACGGTGTTGTCCGTCAGCACCATTCCGCTGGTGGGCCGCGTGCCGCGGGCGGCCATCATTCAGCAGGTGTCGATGACGCGGCTGCGTGCAGTTCTGGAGTCACAGTCCTCGCTGGAGCAGGCCACCACCCTGTTGTTGAACGAAGAAAGCCGTATGGTATGCCACACCGGCGACGGCCGGCTGGCCGAGCAGCTGGCGGCCCATCACGGGGCGGGCGGCGCAGCCAACCGGTTCGAGGTGGATGGGCGGGAATACTGGCTGTACCACAAGCAGCTGAAGTCCACCGGGTGGACCCTGATCACCGCTGCCCCTATGGAGATCATCGCCAGCCGCACCGACTGGGTGTGGCAGATGGCGATCGTGTTTGTGGCGGCGCTGGTGCTGGTGTGGGTGGCAGCTTCGGCCACCATTATGCACTGGAACTACCGCCCGCTGAAAAAATTGAAGAGCCGTGTCGATTTTGCGGGAAATTCCCCGGGAAATGAGTATGATCAGATCGATCTGGCCCTACAGACCGCCAAAAAAGACCTTGCAGATCTGAAGCAGCTGCAGAAAAAGCACCGCGAGGTGCTGCGAATGGAATGGCTGAGCAACGCCATTGCCTATGATATTCCCACCTACAGCATGGTCGCCGGCGAATTTATGACCGAAGAACGCATCGACCTGACCCAGACCTTTTGGCAGATGCTGCTGTTGGGGGCCGATCAGCCGCCGGAAGCAGCCGACTCGCTGCCCGAACAGCCCGGCTGTAGCACGGCGGTGCTCAGCGTGCGCGGCCGTGCGGTGATCTGCCTGTTTGCGGTGGGCACCGAAGAATTGCACCGGTTTGCCTGCAGCGTCGAGCAAATCCTGCGGCAGAACGGTGTGGAATACCGGATCGGTCAGGTGCAGCAGGGCTTTGCCGGCCTGCACGAGGAATTTCTGGCCCTGTGCGAGCAGGCCGAGCGCCCGGCCCCGGGCGCGGAAGGCGCTGTGGGTGCCTTCCGATTGTCGCTGGCCAGCAGCGAAGAGATCGTTCAGCTGGTGTTTGCGGGCAAAGGGAAAGAGGCCTGTGCCCTGCTGACCCGTTCGGCCCAGAGCAATCTGGCCGGGCAGACCGTGTCGGTGCATCTGATGCGGATGTATTACAACGATTTTCTGCTGCAGCTGCTGAACCATGTGCCGGACAATGCCGTCTGTGCCGAGGTGCAGCGGGCCATTATCTCCACTGCCCGCGCGCTGAACGGGGTGGTGACCCAGCCTGACATGCAGGAGTTGACCGATACCCTGATTCTGGCAGTGGCCGCCAAGTATCAGCCCGGCCCTGAAGAAGCACAGCCCGAGTTGTTGGA
>JAFULE010000077.1 GCA_017483235.1 Faecalibacterium sp.
GTTCAAGGGTGAGTGTCTGCCGGCACGGGTTGTTTCGTCTAAAAAGAAAAGGCCCCGTCTCCCGGCGTTGCTCCAAGAGACAAAGACCTGTAACAGCTATCTGCGGTACCACTCTTGTTGGCACAGGTTGCCCCATACCCCCTCATGGGCCTCTGGCAAGGCCCTGCACTGTAACGGGCGCACCCGGCAACGCTTACTGCATTGGTTCGGCGCTGCTGCTCGGGGAGGACTTCGCTAACCTGACGCTTGCTGCCTTGCACCTTTGCGACAGCTCTCTGAAAAGCAAAACAGGAAAGGTACTTGTTCCCTTCAACGCGGTTGATGCTAAAAACTATACCGCATTTTGCTGGTTTCGTCAATCGCTTCACTTCACTTTTGTGATGAAAAAAGTTTAAGATAAAACTGCAAAAGCTGAACAAGGATTGTCTTGGTCGTTCTTTGGCTTGCGCCCCGCGCCGAATGCGTTTATACTATTACTGTATCTTTATAATATAGACATGCCTGCTGTGCAGCAGGGGAGGGAAGTGTCATAATATGGATTTACAGACAATGAAAAACGGTCTGGCCGGGCTGGTGGTGTTCCGCCCGCTGCGCCGGTTGGAGCCGATGCGTGCGTTTGAACAGATGCTGCAGGCTGCGGCGGCCGGCAATGCCGAGGATTACATCGGCGGTGCGGCACAGTTTGCGGCTTCCTTGCTGGAGACCACCGACAGCTGGACCGACTGGCTTCTGGATGCCGTTCTGGAAACCGAAAACCTTTGTGTGCGCCGCGGCGCTGCCAGCGCCGTACTGGAAGAATGCTGCATCCGCGAGCTGGCTTTTCTGCAGCAGCTTTCACAGGTAAGTCTGCAGCAGCTTTCGCAGCAGGTGGCCCGGCGCACCGGGGCGGATGAAGCGCAGTTCACCCATCTGCCCGGTTGGCTGGTGGATGAAGCGGATTTCGCCGCCGAGTATCAGGCCCGGCTGGCCGAAGCGGGCAAAAAAGGCTATGGCATGTTTGCCCGCCACCATGTGTTTACAGTAGAGGACGGCCGGCTGGTGCCGGTAAAATATCCCGATCCCCAGCGGCTGGTGCAGCTGCCCGGCTACGAGCCGGAGCGGGCAAAAATTCTGGCCAACACCAAAGCGCTGTTGGCCGGGCTGCCCGCTGCCAATGTGCTGCTGTACGGCGATGCCGGTACTGGCAAATCCAGTACGGTCAAGGCCATTGCCAACGAATACGCCGGCGAGGGTCTGCGGCTGGTGGAGGTCAAGAAAAACCAGCTGTACCAGATCCCCGAACTGATGGACGCACTGGCCCGCAACCCGCTGAAATTTATTCTGTTCATCGACGACCTCAGCTTTACCGCCAACGACGACAACTTTGCCGCACTTAAGGCTATTCTCGAGGGCAGTGTGGGCGGCCGGGCGCAGAACGTGGCAGTGTATGCCACCTCCAACCGGCGGCATCTGATCAAGGAAACGATGACCGACCGCACCGGTGACGACATTCACGAATCGGATACCCGGCAGGAGTTGATGAGCCTTTCGGCTCGCTTCGGCCTGACCGTCACATTCCAGAAGCCGGAAAAACAGCGCTTTGCCAATATCGTGCTGGAGCTGGCCCGCCAGTATGGAGTACAGCTTCCGGCCGACACGCTGGTGATGAAGGCCGAAGCCTTTGCCATTCGCATGGGCGGGCGCAGCCCCCGCGTGGCCAAGCAGTTTATAGAATTGTGCCGGGCCGGGGTGCCGGTGTAATTGGAAAATAACCGTGCAAAAGCGGATTCTGCCCATGACCGTGCCGCAACAGGAGGAATCGCAGTGGCAGTGTTTCAACTGGATAAAACAAAAGAGGCGGATCAATATCTGGAAGCGGCGGCAGGTTGCAAAAAGACAGGCGACTGCGTGCAGGCGGCAGAACAGTACCGGAAAGCAGCTCAGTTGGGTAGCGCCGAAGCGCAGTTCAATTTAGGGCAGATGTATGCAGAAGGCGTTGGTGTGGCAAAAGATGATGCCAAAGCGTTTGTGTGGTATCTCCGGGCAGCAAAGCAAGGCCATGTGCACGCCCAGCATAAAACCGGCTTTTTCTATGCCAAAGGCCGCGGTGTGGCACAAAACCGTGCCCATGCCGCCGCGTGGTATGCAAAGGCTGCCGAACAGGGGCTCGCCGTTTGCCAGTGTAATCTGGCGCTGATGTATGAAAAGGGGATTGGGGTGGCGAAAAACTTCGCCGAAGCATTTAAATGGTACCGTGCAGCTGCCGAACAGGGGGATGCTGTAGCCCAGTATCATCTGGCCGATTGCTACGAAAAGGGCAAGGGTGCAGAAAAAAACGAAGAAGAAGCTGTATGCTGGTACGTTAAGGCTGCCGAGCAGGGTCATACAGACGCATTCTTCTGCGCGGGCCGTTGCTTTTACAGGAAGAATGACAAGGTCAACGCGGCATACTGGTTTCGCAAGGCCGCGGATGCGGGCAATCAGGTCGCCCAAAGGAATCTGGGCGTGATGTACGAATACGGTGACGGTGTAGAGCAAAGCAATGCTGAGGCTTTGAGGCTATACCGCCTTTCAGCTGAGCAGGGGTATGCCCCGGGGCAGCTCAATCTGGGTGCGATGTACGAAGCTGGTAAGGGAGTGGCAGTGGACCTGAACGAAGCCGGCAGGTGGTATCAAATGGCCGCCGATCAGGGACACGCCGGCGCGGCTGCCGCGCTGTATGCTTTGGAGACCGATGATCTGACTGAGGTGTTTGACCGGGGCGTGGATCTGCTCAACGCAGGCAGATCCTCCGAGGCACTGCAGTACTTTATCCGGGTGGCCGAAGCCAACGACCCGGATGCGCAGTTCAATGTCGGTCTGATGTACAGCAGCGGCATTGGCACCAAGGTGGATAAGCCTGAAGCGGCCAAGTGGTACCGCAAAGCGGCCGAACAGGGGCAGCCCAACGCACAGTTCAAACTGGCCCGGATGTACATCGAAGGCGACGGCATCGAAGAGGATATGGCGCAGGCAGTCCGCTGGTTCGGGGCTGCCGCCGAGCTGGGTGATGCCGAAGCACAGTTCAGCTTGGCACTGTGTTATGTGCAGGGCAGCGGTGCGGCACAGAATGTTCCGCAGATCGAGCGCCTGCTGCAGCAGGCGGCCCAAAGCGGTCACAAGCTGGCACAGGCCATTGTGGAAGGCATCAACGGTCATCTGGCCGAACATGAGCAGCAGCTGGTGGCCGATGTACGCAATGTGTTGGACTATTTGAAAAAACATCTCTGATTCCGCTTTTTAAAACAATGTACGTGCCTGCGAGCAAGGCGAATGTACCAAAGCGGCAGCAGCCCCCGCACAGCCAGACAGTTTATAGAATTGTGCCGGGCCGGGGTGCCGGTGTAACACAACGACAGAATTTTTGCACAGGGCACTGCTCTGTGCGGTGACAATACACAGCAGGAGGATCAACAATGGCATTTTTTGGTTTTGGAAAAAAGAAAGAACCCGAAAAGGCGGCATCGACCCCGATGCAGGAAGCACAGAAATATCTGGCTGCCGCCGACCGTTATCTGAAAGTGGGCGGCCATGCACAGGCGGCTGAGCAGTACCGTCTGGCAGCACAGCTGGGCCACGCCGAGGCACAGTTTTTGCTGGCTCAGTGCTACCAGTCCGGCACTGGTCTGCCGACCGATGCCATTGAAGCGGCTCAGTGGTATATGTCGGCTGCCGAGCAGGGCCACACCGAGGCCCAGTACTGTCTGGGTATGATGTACGCCAAGGGCGATGGCATTCCCTCCAATCTGGAGGAGGGCGTGCGCTGGCTTCGCAAGGCAGCCGATCAGGGCCACGCCGGTGCCAAACAGGCGCTGCACGGCCCTGCCACCCCGTCGGCCGGAGCCCCCGCCCCGGCAGGCGATGTCTTTGCACAGGGCGTGAAGTGCTATAAGAACAAAGATTTTGCCGGTGCACTGCAGTACTTTACCCAGGCAGCCGAGGCCGGCAGCCCCGAAGCCCAGTTCAACCTGGGCCAGATGTATGCCGAAGGTACCGGCACCGCCAAGGACGATGCCAAAGCCTTTTTCTGGTACCGCAAAGCGGCCGAGCAGGGCAATGTACGTGCCCAGCATAAAACCGGCTTCTTCTACGCCAAGGGCCGCGGTGTGGCGCAGGACCGTTCGCAGGCGGCGGTGTGGTATCTGAAGGCGGCCGAACAGGGCCATGCGATCTGCCAGTGCAATCTGGCCCTGCTGTACGAAAAGGGGCTTGGCGTCGAGAAAAACTACGCCGAAGCGGTCAAGTGGTATCGTGCTGCCGCCCAGCAGGGCGACGATGTGGCCCAGTACCATCTGGCCGACTGCCTTGAGGATGGCAAAGGTGTGGAGCAGAACCAAGAGGAAGCACTGTACTGGTATGTCAAGGCAGCCGAGCAGGGCCATAAGGATTCCTTCTTCCGCGCCGGCTTCCGTTACTATATGAAAGACGATAAGGTCAACGCCGCCAAGTGGTTCGCTAAGGCTGCCGAGGCAGGCGACCGCGTGGCCCAAAGCAATCTGGGAGTGATGTACGAGAAGGGCCTTGGCGTGCAGCAGGATTATGCCGAAGCCTTCCGCCTGTACAAGCTGTCGGCTGAGCAGGGCTATGCCACCGGCCAGTACTATCTGGGTACTCTGTACGAGGACGGCAAGGGTGTGGAACAAAACCTTGCCGAAGCCATGAAGTGGTACCGCAAGGCCGCCGAGCAGGGCGAGGAGGGTGCCATTGCCGCACTGAAGGCGCTGGAATCTGCGCAGACCAGCAGCGAGGAAGAAGAGATGGGCGAGCTGTTCGACCGCGGTGTGGAACTGCACAAGGCCGGCCGGTATTCCGAAGCACTGGAGTTCTTTATCAAGGTGGCCGAATACGGCGACCCCGATGCCCAGTTTAATGTGGGCCTGATGTACAGCAACGGCGTCGGCACTCCGGCAGACAAGAGCAAGGCTGCCGCATGGTACCGCAAAGCAGCCGAACAGGGGCTGACCAAGGCCCAGTTCAATCTGGCTCAGATGTACAGCAAGGGCGACGGTATTACGGAAGATAAGGCCGAGGCGGCCAAGTGGTTCCGTGCGGCTTCCGATCTGGGCGATGCAGAGGCCATGTTCAGCCTTGCACTGTGCCATGTGCTGGGCAGCGGCGTTGGGCAGGATGTGCAGCAGGCCGAGCGCTTGCTGCAGCAGGCGGCCGAAGGCGGACAGGAGCTGGCACGGGCCATTGTGGACGGCGGCAGCACCGCGCATCTGGCCGAAAACGAGCGCAAGCTGGTAAGTGATGTGCGCAATGTGCTCAGCAAGATGAAAAACAACCCCGGCGGCGCCATGGAAAAGGGTGTGCGCGCCTACGAAAGCGGCAACTATACTCAGGCGGCGGAATACTTCCGGCAGGCAGCCGATCAGGGGCAGCCCGAAGCCCAGTTCAACCTGGGTGTGCTGTACGAGCAGGGCCGCGGCCTGACCCAGAATGCCGCCGAAGCCGCCCACTGGTACTTAAAGGCAGCCGAGCAGGGCCACGCCCGTGCCCAGTGCAATCTGGCATGGATGTACGAGGCCGGCAGCGGCGTAGCGCAGGATATCACCGAAGCGATCAAATGGTATCGTGCAGCCGCCGACCAAAACCATGGCCGTGCGCTGTGCAATCTGGGTGTGCTGTACGAACACGGCGAGGGTGTAGCCAAGAGTGACGAAAAGGCAGTGGAGCTGTACCGCCGTTCGGCCGAGCAGGGCTATGCCATCGGCCAGTGCAATCTGGGCTGGATGTACGAGGCCGGTCACGGTGTGGCCAGAAGCGATGCCGAGGCCGTCAAGTGGTACAAAAAAGCCGCCGAGCAGGGCCTTGCCCGTGCCCAGTGCAATCTTGGCGTCATGTACGAAAACGGCAACGGCATCGCCGTGGATAAGTCTGAAGCGCTCAAATGGTACCGCAAGGCTGCCGAGCAGGGCTTTGCCCGTGCCCAGTGCAATCTGGCGTGGATGTATGAGTCGGGCGTCGGCACCGACAAAAACCTGACCGAAGCGGTCAAGTGGTACCGCAAGTCGGCCGACAGTGGCTTTGCCCGTGCCCAGAACAATCTGGGCCTGATGTACGAGGTGGGCAGCGGTGTGCCGAAGGACAAGGCCAAGGCCGTAGAGCTGTACCGCAAGTCGGCTGAGCAGAACTACAGCTATGCCCAGTGCAACCTTGGCATGATGTACGAAAACGGCGACGGCATCCGGCAGGACAAGGTCGAGGCGGTCAAGTGGTACCGCAAAGCGGCCCAGAACGGTCTGGCCCGCGGCCAGTGCTGCCTGGCGTACATGTACGAGTACGGCCAGGGTGTGGCACAGGATTATGCCGAGGCGATCAAATGGTACCAGAAAGCTGCCGATCAGGGCTACACCCGCGCACAGTTCAATCTGGGCTATATGTACGATGAGGGCAAGGGCTGCGCGGTAGATAAGGCCAAGGCCATCAGGCTGTACCGCAGCGCTGCCGAGAAGGGCTATGCCAGTGCCCAGTACAATCTGGGCATCTGCTACAGCCAGGGCGACGGCGTAACCACCGACAAGGCCGAAGCTGCTCGGTGGTACCAGAAGGCTGCTGATCAGGGCCATACCGGCGCAACCTTTAATCTGGCCTGCATGTACGACAACGGCAGCGGCGTGGCAACCAACAAGACCAAAGCCGTTGAACTGTACCGCAAAGCGGCTGAAAAGGGCCACATGAAGGCACAGTATAATCTGGGTCTGAGCTACAAGTTGGGTGACGGTGTGTCGGTTAACCGGACCGAAGCCCGCAAGTGGCTGCAGAAGGCCGCCGACCAGGGCCATGAAAATGCCCGTAAGG
The DNA here is from genome assembly GCA_017483235.1 of Faecalibacterium sp. Lineage (GTDB taxonomy): Bacteria > Bacillota > Clostridia > Oscillospirales > Ruminococcaceae > Faecalibacterium. Next base: position 6,820 of record JAFULE010000077.1, read on the forward strand.
CGCTGAGCAGTCTGTAATTGGCGACAAAAAGCCCCTGCCAGAATGGGCGGTACGCATAAGACAGTTGACAGGCACAGCAGTTTGATCTGCTGTGCCTGTTCTTACATATTCGGTCAAATTATGATAGAATAAAATTATTAATCTTGAATTTGTCGGAGGGGTAGAATGAATAAAATAACATGTATTTGCTTGGGTGTGCGCAACATAGAACGCGCAATCATCTTCTATCGGGACAAATTAGGGTTTCACACGAATTGCAAAGAAAACAACCCTCCTGTATGTTTCTTTGACACACCTGGAACAAAGTTTGAATTGTTTCCATTGGATTTGTTAGCCAAAGATATTAACCCCGATAACCCGCCTGTAATTGGCAATGGTTTCGGTGGCATTACATTGGCATATAATGTTGACAGTAAGCAAAAAGTCAACGAAGTGATTGAGATAGTACGAAAAGCAGGCGGAACCATTGTCAAAGAACCGCAGGAAGTGTTCTGGGGCGGGTATCATGCGTATTTTTCGGATTTGGACGGATACTACTGGGAAGTCGCATGGGGTCCAGATTTTAAGTATGATGAAAATGGTTTATTGCAATTCTGATTTTGGCTTTGCATCACGTCGCTAAATTGGAGTTTGCTGAACAGTAAGGGCGCACTTCTATACATAGCATGCTGCCATGTAGTGCGAACAGCGATAAAGGCCAAGCTGCAAATGCAGCTTGGCCTTAACTGTTTTACGAAGCCCCGCCAAACGGCAGGGGCTTTTGATGTTATAGGGGCTTTAGTGATTCTTGTTGGCATAAAAGGCGCGGCGCTTTTCGAAATAGCACTGGGGGCAGGTGCTTACATACTCTACCTTACCCTCGCCGTCAATGGCCACCTGTGCACCCTCAAACACAAACTCACCGTTTACCTTGCGGGTGTTGCAGATGGCCTTGCGGCCGCAGGTGCAGATGGTTTTCATCTCTTCAATGGTATGGGCCAGCTCCAGCAGCCGGGTCGAGCCGGGGAACCCTTTCAGCGAAAAATCACTGCGCAGACCATAGCAGATCACCGGCACGTTCAATTCAACCGTTACCATAAAAAGCTGCTCAGCCTGTTCAGGGGTGAAAAACTGGCTTTCGTCACACAGTACGCAGGCCAGTTTTTGTTCGTTTGCCTGCAAATCGGCTTCGATGGCCTTGAACACATCCAGATCGGCGGGTGCCACCAGATCGGCGGTGCGGCTTACACCCAGCCGGCTGATCAGTCGCTCGCCGCCTTTGGTGTCGACCTGTGGTTTTACGATCAATACCCGCATGCCCTGCTCTTCATAGTTGTGTGCCACCTGCATCAGCGCGGTGCTTTTGCCGCTGTTCATTGCGCCATAACGAAAATACAGTTTTGCCATAATGCCAACCTTGCCTTTCGGTAGAAAAAAGGCGTGCCGGAACTATGCGGGCACGCCCTTTCTGTTTATATTATGTTATGTTCAGTCGTTGCGCAGCCGGTAGCCAAGGCTCATCAGGCTGTCGCCCAGATGCACGTTCTCGCAAACCACGTTGGGATAAGGCACCGACAGATCGTAGTGGCTGAAGTTCCAGAAACCGCGGATGCCCAATTCCACCAAGGTGCCGCTGATCTCGGTGGCGCCTTCGCGGGGCAGGCACAGCACCGCCACCTGGGGCTTGTGCTCGGCGCAGAACTCGCGCAGTTCGTCGATGTGGCGGATCTGAATGCCGTTTACGGTGCAGCCCACCTCACAGGGGGCCGAATCGAAGGCCGCGATCAACTCGTAGCCGTTGGTGTTCGAGGTGATAAACCGGCTTACCGCCTTGCCCAGCCGGCCGGCGCCGATCAGAATGGTGGGCAGACGCTCGCCATTGCCCAGCAGCAGACCTTCCAGCAGGCCCAGCAGACCCTCTACCGAGTAGCCAATGCCCTGCCGGCCGTTCACGTCGCCAAAGCAGTTAAAGTCCTGCCGCACCTGCGAAGCGGTGGTGCCCATCTGGCTGGCCAGCTCGCGGCTGGAAATGCTGGTCACGCCGGCGGCGTGCAGGGCCTTCAGATAGCGGTAATACTTGGGCAGCCGCTTGATAACAGGCAGCGATGCCTTGGGATGATTGGCCATGAAAAAAACTCCTCACATATAAAAATCTGGTAAGATAAGCAAATGTTAACAAAGTAAGTTACTTTAAGTATACGATTTAACGGTCGATTGTCAAACCTTTTTTGTGGATGATTGTTAAATATCAGGCAAAAAAGCCGCCGGTTTCGGGCATAAAGGCCATAGATGCTGTAAATACTGCCAATATCCTGTGCATTCATGCACAAATCGGAAAGGGGAACTACAGTATGAAAAAGCAGCAGAACCGGCAGCCGGCCGACGACCTGCAGGCCGAAACCGACCGCCGCCAGCTGGAAAAGCAATATGAAGAAGACCGTGGCGTGGTATTCAAAACCCGCTGCCCGCACGCCATCCACTGCATGACAGTGGTGGGGCAGGTGGAAGGGCATGTGGATGCCCCTCAGGGGCAGAAAACCACCAAATACGAGCATGTTATTCCGCAGCTGGTTGCGGTGGAAGAGGATCCCGAGATCGAAGCGCTGCTGATCATTCTCAACACGGTGGGCGGCGATGTGGAAGCCGGTCTTGCACTGGCCGAGCTGATTGCCGGGGTGTCCAAACCCAGCGCCACACTGGTACTGGGGGGCGGGCATTCCATCGGCATTCCGCTGGCAGTGTCAGCCCGGCGCAGCTTTATTGTGCCCACCGCCACCATGACCATCCACCCGGTGCGGCATTCCGGCACCATGCTGGGGGTGCCCCAGACCATGAAGTATTTCGAGCAGATGCAGAACCGCATCACCGGCTTTGTGGCGGCCCATTCGAATATGGACGAAGAGCGGTTTGTACAGCTGATGCTGCACACCGGCGAATTGGTGATGGATATGGGCACCGTGCTGGACGGCCGCCGTGCCGTGAAAGAAGGGCTGATCGACCAGCTGGGCAGCCTGGGCGACGCGCTGAAATATCTGTATCAGGAAATTGAATCCGGTTAAAATCGTTTGCCAATTCTGCATTCTCGTGGTAGAATTACAAAATATAATAGGCATAATGCTGCCCGGTTTCGGGCAGGCTACATAGAGAGGAACGAACCTTCCATGGCAACACAAAAAAAGAAGAAAAACACCAAACGCAAGGGCAAGGCTGCCGGCGGCAACGAGGTGCCCGTCAGCATTACTTTGTTTGCGCTGGGTGCACTGCTGCTGGTGATGCTGTTTGTCGAGGGCGAGGCCATCTGGCTTACCCTGCGCACCACTCTGTTCAGTATTTTTGGCGTAAATATGTATTATCTTGGGGTTCTGCTGCTGTATTTTGCGGTGGTGGTAGCCCGTGGGGAAGAGCTGTGGTCCAAGCTTGCCAAGGCATTGCTGTGTATGATCAGCATTTCGGGTACGGCGGTCATCTTCTCCCGCATGGACGTAGCTGCATTGGAAGGGCAGGCACTGATCGATGCCTACTGCAAAAACGGCGCCGAAAGCCTGTTTGGCGGCGGCTTGCTGGGCGCAGTGGCCGGTGGCACCCTGCTGGCATTGTGCGGCCGGCCGGCAGCCAACATCATTGTCATTGTGCTGTGCCTGTGCGCAGCTATGGTGTCGGCAGGCATCACCCCCGCCGAGCTGTGGGAATTTTTTGCCCTGCGCGCCGATGATGTAAAGCAGCAGAGCGGTGCTGCGCTGGACGATTACCGCGAGCGCCGTGCCGAGCGCCGCGAAGAGCTGGACGCCCTGCGCGCCAAGCGGGAAGCCGAGCAGCAGGACCGGGCAAAGCGTACCCCGCCCCAGAACGAGGCCGAACAGGCGGCCCCCAAAAAGATGAACTGGTTTGGCTTTTTGCGCCGCGACCCCATGGGCGAAGCGGACGGCGAGGCGACTGAAACGGTACAGACCGAGGTGCAAACCGAAGCTGCTGAACCGCCCAAGGCGGCCCAGCCCCGTGCCAGCTTTGACATCGACCTTGGCCCTGACCCGGTGGAGGTAAAACCCGGAACCGGCGAGCCCATCGAGCCCATTCCCATCGGCCCGGGCGGCACCTTTGGTCTGGATGCGGTGCGTGCTGCCCAGACAAAGAAAACCCCGCAGCCGGCCGCACAACCGCAGCCTGAAAAAACAGCCCCGGCTGCGGTACATACCCCGGTGGACGAGTTCTCCAATCCCATTGCGCAGCCTGCTCAGCCCAAGTTGATTTTGCCCGACGGTACCGCCGCTGCGGCATCCCAGCCGGCTGTTCCGCAGCCTGCCCCCGCCCCGGTGGCAGATCCCTTTGGCGGCGACGGTTGGATCGCGGTGGATGATGCCGCCGTACAGCAGAATGCCGCCAGCATCGAAAGTCTGGCCGCTGCTGCCATGACCAAGCCCCAGACCGCCGAAGCACAGGCGGCCGCTGCCCCGGCCGAAGAACCCGAGCCCATTAAGAACGTGTATCACTACCCGCCGCTGGATCTGTTCGACAAAGCGAAGGACGGCGGCGATGCCGGCGCCGAGGCCGAACTGAAGGCCAACGCTCAGAAGCTGGTGGATACGCTGGACAGCTTTGGCGTCAAGACCCGTGTGCTGGATATCTCCCGCGGGCCGTCGGTCACCCGGTACGAACTGCAGCCGCTGGCCGGCGTGAAGATCAGCCGCATCACCAGTTTGTCCGACGACATTGCGCTGAATCTGGCGGTGGCCGGTGTGCGCATTGAAGCCCCCATCCCCGGCAAACCCGCCGTGGGCATCGAGGTGCCCAACCGCAAAAGCAATGCGGTCAGCATCCGAGGTATCTTCGAAAGCCAGAACTACCAGCGCATGGCCAGCCCCCTTACCATCGCCCTCGGCAAGGACATTGCCGGCGTGGCGCAGGTGGCCGACCTGTGTAAAATGCCCCACCTGCTGATCGCCGGTTCCACCGGCAGCGGTAAGTCGGTGTGTGTCAACAGCATCATCATCAGCTTCTTGTACCGTTCCAGCCCCGAGGATGTCAAGCTGATCCTCATTGACCCTAAGGTGGTGGAACTGGCCGAGTACAACGGCATTCCCCACCTGCTGATGCCGGTGGTCACCGAGCCCCGCAAGGCGGCCGGTGCGCTGGGCAGCGCAGTGGCCGAAATGGAAAAACGCTATCGCCTGTGTGCCGACAACAATGTGCGCGATATCAAAACCTATAACCAGCTGGCCATGGCCACCGATGGCATGGAAAAGCTGCCCTACATTGCCATCGTCTTCGACGAGCTGGCCGACCTGATGATGGTTGCCGGCAAGGAAGTGGAAGACTATA
>JAFULE010000078.1 GCA_017483235.1 Faecalibacterium sp.
AAATCTCTGTTCCACTCAGCACGCAATCGCTTGCGTCCTTGTGAATTACTTGTTTGGAATTGTTTTAAGTCTTTTTCCAAGACTATAAAAGGTTCCTGTCAAGCTTTCGATATTGTTCAATTTTCAAGGTCCTGCGTCGTCTGCCTTTCGGCCGGCGACCTATTTATTTTACCACATCCGTGGCGACGTGTCAAGAACTTTTTTCAAGTTTTTTCAAAGTCGTTTCAGCCGGTCTCTTTGCCGCTGCGAGCCTTTGAGCTTCACTTGTTATATAAATAGGTACTTGCCACCGCCGTCTGCACCCGCTTGCGCGTTTGCGACAGCCCGATAATCTTACCACTGCGCGCAGCAAAATGCAAGTGCTTTTTTCGTTTCAGCGTCGTTTTCGACTTTTTTACAACTTTTCCTACACCAAACAGCAGGAAAACTATGACACTTGCGCAAAAGATGCACACAAAAATCCAGTGGAGAGTTTTCAACAACAATGTGCAGAAGCCCCAGATTTTAGTCGAATCATCGTTATATTTTATTCAACAGCGCTGTTTTTTCACTTTGTAAATTTGGTGAAAAATAGATTTTTGACTTTTCAACGCGCTTTTTTTAATGTATAATAGCAAATGTCCCCGCCTTTGCAGGCAAATTACAGTTTGCCTTATTACATACAATGGAGCGATTTTTTTGAAACGATTGATTGCAACCCTGCTGGTGCTGCTGTGCTTGTTCAGCCTGTGCCCGGCAGCCCTTGCGGCCGACCGTATGGAAGACAGCCGCTTTTATTCCAAGCAGCAGCGCAGCCGCACCTGCACTTTGGCAGCTGCAACCATGATGCTTCGCCGCCGCGCTTATCTGAACGGCGATGAAACCTTTGCCGACATCACCGAAAGTGCCGTGCGCAAACGCGGTTGGTGGGACGGCCTGAGCCACGACTTTACATATAATGATATGCATGTAGGTTACGGCACCCTGCCCCGCGACGAAGAGGAAAAGGATGCCGCCCTGATCGCCCTGTTGGAGCAGCATCCCGAGGGAATTGTGGTGTATGACCGCCGTGAACCCCACGCCATTCTGCTGACCGATTACACCGACGGTGTATTCTACTGTTCCGACCCCGCCCGTGATCACGCTGCAGGCCGTATTGCTGTGGATTATGCCAGCATCTCGCTGCGCGGTGTTTCCTGTTACTGGTACATTGATATCGACCCCAATACTCACTACGGCACTGCCGCAGTGGACAAGCTGTCGGTTCTGGGAATGTTCTACCCGGCCAATGTACAGCTCGGCAGCGGTTTTTCTTTGGGTGGTATGCTGCGCAGCCCTGAAGGCGTCACCATCACACAGGTTGAGCTGCAGGTTCTGGATGCGCAGGGCGGTATTGTAAAATATGCCGCCTGTCTGCCCAACACCGCAAGCTGCGAATGGTCTTTCCGTGAACTGAACACCCAGCTGACCTTTGGCGATTTGGCCGAGGGCAGCTACTACTTCTACCTGCTGGCCCGTGATTCCCACGGCGAAACCCTGACCTTTGCGGAGAGCTTTACTGTAAGCACTGCAGAAACCGTTACCCAATATTACTGGTCGAACAAGCCGGCAGCCTGATACTTTGACACAAAAGCATATCCATACAAGCGGCGCAGCCCCAAAGCTGTGCCGCTTGTTTTTTTATTTTTTCAGCATTCGCAGAAAAGTCGCGCCCGAATTTGGCAGTTCTGCCGAAAACCGTCTCAAAACACAACATCTTGTGGCCTCCCTCTTGACGGAAATCAAGATATCCGCTATTATAAATAACGCAGCACAAGATATAGTGTACCAAGCGAAAAATGCAATACTATATATACTATTAATAAATACATGGAGGAAAACGGGTATGAAGATCATCAAGCGCAGCGGCGCCGAGGCCGTATTTGATATTACCAAAATTCTGGTGGCCGTCAGCAAGGCCAACAAGGTGGTGGGCGAAGATCAGCGTCTGTCCAACGCACAGATCCAGCAGATCGGCGCCAATGTGGAAAAACAGTGCCAGGAACTGGGCCGCGCCGTAAGCGTGGAAGAAGTGCAGGACATGGTCGAGGATCAGATCATGGCCCAACAGGCCTTTGAGGTGGCCCGCAAGTACATCACCTACCGCTATGTGCAGAACCTGAAGCGCCAGTCGAACACCACCGACGAGCGCATTCTGACCCTGATCGAGTGCAACAACGAAGAGGTGAAGCAGGAGAACGCCAACAAGAACCCCACCGTGAACAGTGTACAGCGCGACTACATGGCCGGCGAGGTAAGCAAGGACCTGACCGATCGTCTGCTGCTGCCGCAGGAGATCGTGCAGGCACACAAGGAGGGCATCATCCATTTCCACGATGCCGACTACTTTGCCCAGCACATGCACAACTGCGACCTGGTCAATTTGGAGGACATGCTGCAGAACGGCACCGTGATCAGCGGCACCTTCATCGAAAAGCCCCACAGCTTTTCCACCGCCTGCAACATTGCCACTCAGATCATTGCACAGGTTGCCTCGAACCAGTACGGCGGCCAGAGCATCAGCCTGACCCATCTGGCCCCCTTTGTAGACGTAAGCCGCAAGAAGATCGCCGCCGAGGTTGAGGTGGAGATGGAAGGCCTGCCGGTAAGCGCCGAGCGCAAGGCCGCCATTGTGGAGCGCCGCCTGCGGCAGGAGATCAACCGCGGCGTGCAGACCATTCAGTATCAGGTGGTTACCCTGATGACCACCAACGGTCAGGCCCCCTTTATCACTGTGTTCATGTATCTGGGCGAAGCCCGCAACGAGCAGGAGAAGAAGGACCTTGCCATCATCATTGAAGAGACCATCCGCCAGCGTTATCAGGGCGTAAAGAACGAAGCCGGCGTGTGGATCACCCCTGCCTTCCCCAAGCTGATCTACGTGCTGGAAGAGGATAACATCCGCCCTGGCACCCCCTACTACTACCTGACCGAGCTGAGCGCCAAGTGCACCGCCAAGCGTATGGTGCCCGACTACATCAGCGAAAAGAAGATGCTGGAGCTGAAGATCGACCAGAACGGCGAGGGCCACTGCTACACCTGCATGGGCTGCCGCAGCTTCCTGACCCCGTATGTGGACGAAAACGGCAAGGCCAAGTACTACGGCCGCTTCAATCAGGGTGTGGTGACCATTAACCTGGTGGACGTGGCGCTGTCTTCCGGCGGCGATTTTGAAAAGTTCTGGCAGATTTTTGAAGAGCGTCTGGAGCTGTGCCACCGCGGCCTGCGCTGCCGCCACGAGCGTCTGCTGGGCACCCCCAGCGATGCCGCACCCATTCTGTGGCAGTACGGTGCGCTGGCCCGCCTGAAGAAGGGCGAAAAGATCGACAAGCTGCTGTACGGCGGTTATTCCACCATCAGCCTGGGCTACGCCGGCCTGTACGAGTGCGTGAAGTACATGACCGGCAAGAGCCACACCGACCCGGTCGCCAAGCCCTTTGCTCTGCAGGTGATGCAGAAGATGAACGACAAGTGCGCCGAGTGGAAGGCTGCCGAAAACATGCACTACTCGCTGTACGGTACCCCGCTGGAAAGCACCACCTACAAGTTTGCCAAGTGCCTGCAGAAGCGCTTTGGCATGGTGCCCGGCATTACCGACAAGAGCTACATCACCAACAGCTACCATGTGCACGTAACCGAAGAGATCGATGCCTTTACCAAGCTGAAATTCGAGAGCGAATTCCAGCAGCTGAGCCCGGGCGGCGCCATCAGCTACGTGGAAGTGCCCGATATGCAGGACAATCTGGAAGCTGTTATGAGCGTGCTGCAGTTCATCTACGACAACATCATGTATGCCGAGCTGAACACCAAGAGCGACTACTGCCAGGAATGCGGCTTTGACGGCGAGATTCAGGCCGTGGACATTGACGGCAAGCTGGTGTGGAAGTGCCCCAAGTGCGGCAACACCGACCAGAACAAGCTGAACGTTGCCCGCCGTACCTGCGGCTACATCGGCACCCAGTTCTGGAACCAGGGCCGTACGCAGGAGATCAAAGACCGCGTGCTGCATCTGTAAGCAAACACACACCTTCTCCATATAAAAGGGCGGGGCCTGCGCAATGCGGGTTCCGCCTTTTTTGCGGTATAGCCGACAGACGGTTGACCGCACCGCACTGCGCGGCGTATAATATAGCCCATCACCACAGACTGCCACCGATTGCGAGGAACATCCGATGAAAAAACTGTTTACGCCGCGCCTGATGCTGATTTTGTCTATGACCATCTTTGGCACACTGGCCCCCTTTGTGCGCAACATTCCGGTTTCGTCCGGCGAGCTGGCGCTGTACCGCGCGATGCTGGCTGCGGCACTGATCGGGGTGTTTTTGCTGGCCACCGGGCAGAAGATTCCTTTTGCCGAGATCAAAAAAGAGGTGCCGCTGCTGCTGGCTTCGGGCATGGCCATGGGCATCAACTGGATTTTGCTGTTTGAAGCATACAAATACACCACCGTTTCGGTGGCCACCCTGAGTTACTACTTCGCCCCGGTGATCGTTACACTGGTGTGCCCCATTCTGTTTCACGAAGCGTTGACCGCAAAACAGCTGGTCTGCTTTGGCATGTCCACCCTTGGTCTGGTGATGATCACCGGCATTGGCGAAGTGGGCGGCGGCAAGGGGCTGGTGGGCATTCTGTTCGGGCTGGGGGCGGCCGCGTTTTACGCCACAGTGATTCTGCTGAACAAATTTATCAAGCAGGTGGCGGGCATCCACCGCACCTTTCTGCAGTTTCTGGCCGCCATTGTCATTCTGCTGCCCTACGTGCTGGCCACCGGCGGAATCACGCTGGGCAATCTGAACACGGTGGGCTGGGTCAACCTGCTGATTGTGGGTCTGGTGCACACCGGCGTGACCTACTGCATGTATTTTTCCTCGCTGAAAGAGCTGCCCGGCCAGAAAGCGGCCATCCTCAGCTACATCGACCCGCTGGTTGCGGTGGTGATCTCGGTAACCGTACTGGGCGAGCCGATGACCCTGTGGCAGGCCGTGGGCGGCGTTCTGATTCTGGGCTTTACCCTGTGGAACGAGATCAGCCCGGACAATACACGAAAGTAAAAAAAGGCCGCCTGCAAATTTTGCAGGCGGCCTTTTTGCACTACGTGCGCATTAATTCAACGCTGGAAACATCACTTCATTTTTCTGTTTTTTATCGAAAATATTATTGTATTGCAGCATTTCATACAATTGCAGCCAATACAACTCATCCTCGTTGGCCTGTTCAACCGTCAGATAGCCCTTCTCCTCAAGAGAGTAAAAACCGTTTGCGTTGATAGCGGGGACGACCACTTCCAATTCGCGCAGGAATCGGTTGTACGGCGGCAATGCGATGCCTGCAGCCTCATATACATAAGACGACAAATAATTCAGGCTGGTGCATTCGATATATTTTTCCTCAATATCATAATTCGTCCAAATAAAGAACGGCACCTGATAGCGCTTCTGCTGCTCATCCAACGTATCCGCCGTTGTTCCGCTGACTGCCGCATAAAACTCTGCATCCAGTTTGGGTTGATGGTCCCCAAAGAACACGATGATCACATCTTCATCCACGTTCTGAAAGTACGTGATCAGATATTCTACCGCTTCATCTGTTTTGCGGATCAAAGACAGGTACTGCTCAACTTCAGGAAATACTTCGTAATCGTTAAGCGAAATGGTTTGGGTCCAGTTTTCTCCGCTGTACGTGTAACCGCCATGGTTTTGCATGGTCACACCAAAAAGAAACAACGGCTCATCCTTTTGTGCCTCGTAGGTTTCGATCAGAAATTCAAACATTTCCTGATCGCTGATGAACTCCCGCACATAATCCCTTTGGGGGAAGTCTTCAATAAAATAGCACTCATCAAACCCTAAATGTGCATACGCAGCGGGACGATTCCAGCCACTGGAATAGAACGGATGCATCGCTATACATTTGTAGTTATACTGTAACTTCAGATACGAGACCATCGAATAGGTCGACGGTCGAACATACTGCTGGTAGGGAACAATATTCGGCGACAGCCACGCCAACGAATTGCCCGTAAGAAATTCATACTCAGAGTTTGCTGTATTACCGCCGTAGACCGAGGTCAATGTATATCCGGAAACAGTATTTTCTTTCAGAGAAGAAAAAAACGGCATGACCTGTGTATTGGTCGAAAACTCGCCTACAACGCTCAAATCCGAAAACGCCTCATTCATAATCACAATGATATGCGGCTGTTCTCTCAATTCGCTTCCGGGCGCATTCTTGTCGCTTTCCGTTGTGTATTCGTCGGCTAGTTCGGCGATCAATTCCGTGCTGTAATGATCGGGTTTTGACGCAGAAAGCTCCTTGAACTTGGATACAAAACCCAAAATATATCCATTATAGATTGCATCCTCATTATACCAATGATGCGTTTGCAGACCGGAAGCATAAAAGAAAATCGAAACCGAGCTGACCGCACAGATGGCCAGCAATGCCAATCGCTTTTTTAACGTTAGCCGTAATTTGATTCCTGTTGATGATAAAAGCCAGAGCACGACCAGCATAGCGGCAAAAATGCGCCAACAGCTGCGGATTTCGGGAGGAATTGGAAACAGACTATAGTTTTTCGCTACATTGATTGCTGTGCCAGCCGAAAAAATATCGACAGGTTCCAATAAGCGCCCTCTGAAACTATATACATATACATTTATGGTGGCGAGAACCATCCACAGTCCGGAACCAATAAAAACAGCGGGCAGCGCCCTGCCGAACAGGCTGTACAAAAACAGAATTACCGCCAGCACAATCAGTATGCCCCATCTGAAATTTGTTCTTCCCATCGACAAATATCCGAGCCCGAGCATCCCCTGAGCCAAAATTACCGTAATGACAGCGGCAATAAGGCAGTATACCAAATTTAAAAACAGATTATTCGACCAATCAATACCAGAAAGCTTATTGACTACAGCAACAAAACCGCTGTGTTGTTCCATACGGTAGAAAAGCTTTTTTGCCAGCATCCCCAACCCGGCGTAAACAAAATAAGCCGACAGCACCGACAGCGTCAACGCACCAATAAAAAGCATTACTTCGACCGGCACATGAAGCACACTTGCAATCGCTTGTATTTTAGAGGAGTGAAGCCACCGGATATAAAAAATCTGCCCAGAGTTTGCAACAATTAAAACAGTGGCAAATGCAAGAAATTTATTCCTGTTTTTTGAATCGAAGACCTTTTTAAAATGAAAAACAAGCAAGCCAAGGCCAAAAGCAAACAGCACAGCTGTTGCAATTACCCCCACACCCGTTGCCGGCATCAGCAAAAGCAATAGCGCCCCATAGGAAATTGCAATGAACAGTATTTGAAACACAAGCGCCTCCTACATATTTCAAAAGGGTATTCTTCTGCAAACAAGCTACATTTTATACCGTAGCAGCATTGCACCCGAACTGCAGTTTACCCCTACTGAATCAAGAGCCTTATCAAAAGGAGATAAAAACAAAAAAGGCGATACATAGTTGTGACACCAAGTATCGCCTTTTTCATTGTCGCACTCCCGCACATCACTTCCTGCGGGCCAGTATTTCTCACGCCAGCCTTTCGGAAACAACCACACGGACGGCTTTTACCTGGCGGAGAGAGTGGGATTCGAACCCACGGGGCTTTGACACCCGGCAGTTTTCAAGACTGCTGCCTTAAACCACTCGGCCATCTCTCCAAAAATCAAAAGCCACGGAAACTCGTTCGTTTTCCGTGGCTTTTGGTGGCGGAGTAAGAGAGATTTGAACTCTCGCACCGGTTTCCCGGCCTACGCCCTTAGCAGGGGCGCCTCTTCGACCTCTTGAGTATTACTCCAGAGCAAAGTCAGTTAAACTGATTCACTTTTTGCGCACCGATGATGCCACATCGGAATGCGAAGATTATTTTACCACGGCATATTGCATTTGTCAAGCATCTTTTCCGATTATTTTTTCGCCCGGGTATCTGCATCGATTCATTTTGCCGGGCGGCTTGTTAAAAACATTTCAGCATCCGCCGCGTTGAGGTGCAATCCCGTTTATGGTATACTTTGCTTAACTATTCACCTTATTTTACCCCCACAGGAGGCAGCCCCATGAACCAGCTGGAACAGGCCCGCATTACCATCGACGCCATCGACAGCCAGATGGCCGCGCTGTTTGAACAGCGGATGAACGCCGTGTGCGCCGTGGCCGATTACAAGGCCGAGCAGGGCCTGCCCATTTACGACCCCGCCCGCGAAAAAATTGTGCTGGCCAAAAACACCGCCCGCATCCAGAACCCCGACCTGCGCCCCTATTACGCCGACCTTTTGCAGTACCAGATGGATCTGGCCAAGCAGTATGAGGCCTTCCGGATGGGGCGCGACCGGGTGGCCTACCAGGGGGTGGAGGGCGCCTTTTCCCACATTGCCCTGACCCGGCTGTTCCCCCACGCCAAAGCGGTGCCCTGCCCCACATGGGATGAGGTGTTCCGACTGGTGGAAAACGACGAGGCCGCCTATGGCGTGCTGCCTTTCGAAAACAGCCACGCCGGCGATGTAAGCGCGGTGCTGGACCTGTGCTACCGGCACGAGCTGGCAGTGGTGCGGGTGTACGACCTGCCGGTGGTGCAGAATCTGCTGGTGCTGCCCGGCACTCAGCTGGCCGACATTCGCCGGGTGTACAGCCACCAGCAGGCTATCAGCCAGAGTGAAAAGTTTTTGCGCAGCTTTGGCCTTGCCGCCACCGCCATGGACAACACCGCCATGGCCGCCCAGTTTGTGGCCGAAAGCGGCGACGCCACCCTTGCCGCCATTGCCAGCGAGGAGACTGCCGCCCTGTACGGGCTGCAGGTGCTGGTGCCGGGCATCAACACCGACGGCGATAACACCACCCGCTTTATCGTGATCGGCAAAGAGTTACCCGCCGAGGGCAACCGGTTCAGCCTGCTGTTCACGGTGGACAACAAACCCGGCCGGCAGGCCCGGGTGATCCAGCTGATCGGCGAAAGCGGCTTTAACATGGAATGCATCAAGAGCCGCCCCATGCCCCACGTTCCCTTTGAATATTACTTCTACGTCGAGCTGGAGGGCAGCCCCCACGCCGAACACGCGGCAGCCCTGCTGGAAAAGCTGCACACCGTGTGCCGTACCGTGCGGGTGCTTGGCGTGTATAACAAATGATCTGCAACCATAAGGGAGGCTTTGTGTTATGAAGATGACCCTGCACCTTGGCAAACGCAGTTATAACATTATTTTAAAGCGCGGTGCACTGGCAAACCTGCATCAGCTGGCCGATCTGAACCGCAAGGTGGCAGTGGTCACCGACAGCGGCGTGCCCGCCCAATACGCCCAGACCGTGGCCGACCAGTGCAAGGCCGCCCGCATCATTACGGTGCCGCAGGGCGAAGCCAGCAAAAGCCTGAAAACACTGGAAGCCGTGCTGTACCAGATGCTGGACTTTGGCATGGGCCGGGGCGATCTGGTGGTGGCCGTAGGCGGCGGTGTGGTAGGCGACATGGCCGGCTTTGCCGCGGCGGTGTATATGCGGGGCATTGATTTTATCAACTGCCCCACCACCACCCTTTCGATGATCGACTCCTCCATTGGCGGCAAAACCGCAGTGGATCTGGGCGACACCAAAAACATTGTGGGTGCCTTCCACCAACCCAAGGTGGTGGTGGTGGACTTTGCCACGCTGGACACCTTGCCCCGCCGCCACTATGTGAACGGTCTGGCCGAAGCTATCAAAGCCGGCCTGCTGGCCGACGCCGAGCTGTTTGATCTGTTCGAAAACGGCGACGTGGACAAAAACATTGAAAAGATCATCTACCGCAGCCTGCAGGTCAAGCGGCGGGTGGTGGAAAAAGACGAAACCGAGGCTGGCCTGCGCAAATGTCTGAATCTGGGCCACACCCTCGGTCACGGCATCGAGGCGGTAAAGGGCGTGAAGGGCCGGCGCAAAACCGGGCTGTTCCACGGCGAATGTGTGGCGCTGGGCATGCTGCCCATGATCGAGGAAGAAGCCCTGCGCAAGCGTACCCTGGCCGTATACCGCAAGGTGGGGCTGCCCACCCGCACCACCTTTGACGCCGAAAAGGTATATGCCGAAATGCTGCACGACAAAAAGGCCCAAAGCGGCAAGGTGACCGTGATCAAGGTGCCGGGGCTGGGCTGCTGGCGCGCCGACACCATCCCCACCAGCGAGCTGCGCACCCTGTTGGGGCTGAACGGCTGATTTCCATTTACAAAAGGTAATTCTTCTGATGAAAAATACATTTGGTAACAATATCTGTCTGACCATCTTTGGCGAAAGCCATGGGGCCGCGGTGGGCGCCGTGCTGGACGGCATGGCCGCCGGTATTCCGGTGGATGAACAGGCGCTGGCTTTTTACATGGACAAACGCCGCGCCCGGGGCGACGGGCTTTCCACCGCCCGCACCGAGGCCGACTGCATCCGCATTCTGTCCGGTGTATACAACAGCCGCACCACCGGCACCCCCATCACCCTGCTGATCGAAAACAAAAACACCCGCAGCGGCGATTATGCCAAAACCGCCGACCTTTTGCGCCCCGGTCATGCCGATTACACCGCCCATGCCAAATACCACGGCTGGCAGGATGCCCGCGGCGGCGGCCATTTTTCGGGCCGCATCACGGCCGGGCTTGTGGCGGCGGGCGGCATCTGCCTGCAGGCGCTGGCTGCGCAGGGCATCGGCATTGCCACCCATATCTACCGCTGTGCCGGCATTGCCGACACCGCTTTCGCGCCTGTCGGACAAACCGCCGCACAGGTGGCCGCCCTGAACGCCATGACCGACCCTGCGCAGTTCGCCCTGTTGGACACTGCGCAGGAACAGCCGATGAAAGCCGCCATCCGCGCCGCTGCCGCTGAGGGCGACAGCGTGGGCGGCGTGCTGGAAACCGCCATCGTCGGCCTGCCCGCCGGGCTGGGCGAACCCTTCTTCGACAGTGTGGAAAGCACCCTGGCCCACATGGCCTTTTCCATCCCTGCAGTCAAGGGCATCGAGTTTGGCACCGGCTTCGGCTTTGCCGATCTGCGGGGCAGCGCGGCAAATGACCCCTTCCGCATGGAGGACGGGCGCGTCGTTACCGCCACCAACCACAATGCCGGGATCAACGGCGGCATCACCAACGGCATGCCGGTGGTGTTCCGCACCGCGATCAAACCCACCCCCAGCATTTTTAAACCGCAGGATACGGTGGACTACCTTGCCAAACAGAATACAGTGCTGACCCTGCAGGGCCGGCACGACCCCTGTATTGTGGCCCGGGCTGCCATTGTGCAAAGCTGTGCTGCCGCGCTGGCGGTGGCCGATCTGCTGAGCGCCCGCTACGGCGAGGGCTGGATGACCGGCGCAGCCGATCTGGGAGGAAACAAGTGATGCAATACGGACTGATCGGCAAAAAGCTGGGGCATTCCTATTCTAAGATCATCCACGAGCTGCTGTGCGATTACACCTACGACCTGTGCCCCCAGCCCACCGAGGCCGATGCCCACGCCTTTATGCAGGCAAAGGAATTCAAGGCCATCAATGTCACCATCCCCTACAAGCAGCTGGTGATGGACTACTGCGACGAAATTGACCCGCAGGCTAAGGCCATCCACGCGGTGAACACCATTGTCAACCGCGGCGGCAAACTGTACGGCTACAACACCGACTACCGGGGCTTTTGCTACCTGCTGGACCGCCACGGCGTACAGCTGGCCGGCAAAACGGTGCTGATCTTAGGCACCGGCGGCACCCATCACACCACCAGCGCGGTGGCCCGCGACCGGGGTGCCGCACAGATTATCACGGTCAGCCGCACCCCCGACCCCGCCAAAGGCTGGATTGGCTACGAGGAAGCCGCCAAAGTGGACGCCCATGTGGTGATCAACACCAGCCCTGCCGGCATGTACCCCGAGGTGGGGGTATGCCATCTGGATCTTTCGGGCATGGCCCACTTGGAGGCGGTGGTGGACGCCATCTACAACCCCTTCCGTACCGAGCTTCTGCTGCGGGCCGAAGAGCGCGGCGTTACCGCCTGCAACGGCTTTGAGATGCTGGTGGCACAGGCAGTATATGCAGCCGAGCATTTTCTGGCCACCCCGTTTGAAGACTGCGACGCCGAGATCGCCCGGGTGTACAATCAGCTTTCGGCCCAGCTTTCCAACATTGTGCTGATCGGCATGCCCAGCAGCGGCAAAAGCCGCATCGGGCAGGCGCTGGCCCAGCGCACCGGCAAAACCTTTGTGGATCTGGACGACGCCATTGAAGCGATGAGCGGCCGGCGCATCCCGGACATTTTTGCCCAGAGCGGCGAGGCCGAGTTCCGCCGGTGGGAAACTTTGGCCGTGGCAAAATACAGCAAGGAAAACGGGCAGGTGCTGGCCTGCGGCGGCGGGGTGATCAAAACCCCCGGCAACGCCCGGCTGCTGCGCCAGAACGGCGTGGTGCTGTTCATTGACCGCCCGGTGGACGCATTGGCCGTGGGCGGCTACCGCCCCCTTTCCACCAGCATCGAGGCACTGCGGGCCATGTATGCCCAGCGGCTGCCGCTGTACCGGGCCGCGGCCGACGCCATTGTGCCCAACCACACCACATTAAACGCCGCCATCGACGCGGCAGAGAGAGCTTTTCATGAAATTTTTGATCCTGAACGGACCGAACGTTAACCTGTACACCTACACCGAGCCCGGCCTGACCGGCCAGATGGACTACATCGGCATGATGGATTATCTGGCCAACTTCTGCGACCAACTGGGGGTGGTCACCGACTGCTATCAGTCCAACCACGAGGGCGATCTGATCGACGAGATCCAGAACGCCCCCGGCCGGGTGGACGGCATTGTGATCAACCCGGGCGGCTACGCCTATTCCAGCGTGGCCATTCTGGATGCGCTGCGGCTGTGCGGCGTGCCGGCCGTGGAGGTAATGCCCGAAGATCTGCGGGAGATGGAGCCCTTCCGCAAAAACGATTTTGTGGCGCTGGGCTGTCAGGGGCATTTTATCGGGGGCGGCCCCACCGCCTATGCAAAAGCCTGCGCTTACCTTGCCCAGCTGGTGCATCTGGATGCGCGCAGCGGCCCCCACCTGACCATGTAAGCCGCAAACGGAACGCGCCGTTTGTGTCAATAAACCGATCCGCCGCCCGCACCGCGCCCGACGGATGACCAAAAGAGGGAGTAACGCAATATGATCATCTCAACCAAAAAAGGCACCCCACAAGAAGAACTGGAAAAATTGTCGACAAATTTGAAAAACTGGGCCTTTCGGTCACCCTGATCCAAGGCACCGACTACAACGTGTTCGGCGTTGTGGGCGACACCACCAAGGTGGACGAGCGCAGCGTGCTATCCAACCCCTGGGTCGAAAATGTCACCCGCGTTTCGGCCCCTTACAAGCGGGCCAACCGGCTGTTCCACCCCGAGGACAGCGTCATCGACTGCGGCGGCGTGAAGATCGGCGGCAAGGAAAAGATCGTGATCATGGGCGGCCCCTGCTCGATCGAAAGCGAAGAGCAGGCGGTGCGCATTGCCAAGGGGGTCAAGGCCGGCGGCGGTGTGATGTTCCGCGGCGGCGCCTACAAGCCCCGCACCTCGCCCTACGCCTTCCAGGGCCTGGAAACCGAGGGCATTATGGACATGGTCAAGGCCCGCGAAGCCACCGGCATGCCCATTGTGTCCGAACTGATGAGCGAAGACCGTATCCCCGAATTTGAAGAATACGTGGACGTGGTGCAGATCGGCGCACGCAACATGCAGAACTTCCAGCTGCTGAAGGCGGTAGGCAAGATGTCAAAGCCGGTGCTGCTGAAGCGCGGGTTGTGCAATACCATCGAGGAATGGATCATGTCGGCCGAGTACATTATGGCCGGCGGCAACGAAAAGGTGATTCTGTGCGAGCGCGGCATCCGCACCTTTGAAAAGTACACCCGCAACACGCTGGATCTGTCCGCTGTGCCCATCGTGCACGAGCGCACCCATCTGCCGGTGGTCATCGACCCCAGCCACGCCACCGGCAAGGCCAATCTGGTCGAACCGATGATGCTGGCCGCCATTGCCGCCGGTGCCGACGGTTTGGAAGTTGAAGTACACCATGATCCCCGCCATGCCTGGAGCGACGGCGCCCAGTGCCTGACCCCCGACGCCTTTGCACAGGCCATTGCCAAGTGCCGCCAGATCGCCTGGGCCATCGGCCGGGATATCTAAAGGAGTTCCCCTATGCGTGTCCACATCCACCCCGGGGCGGCAGCCGGCACCCTTGCCGCGCCCCCCAGCAAAAGCATGGCCCACCGTGCGGTGATCTGCGCGGCGCTGGCCCACGGTACCAGCCGCATTTACAATCTGGAATACAGTCAGGATATCACCGCCACCATTGGGGCCATGCGGCAGCTGTGCGCCCGCATTACGGCCGAAGAGGATCATCTGCGGGTGGAAGGGCTGGGTGGCTTTGCCACCGTGACACGCCCGGTGGACTGCGGCGAAAGCGGCAGTACCCTGCGCTTTTTGTGGCCGCTGTTCAGCCTGACCAACCAGAAGGTCACCCTGACCGGCCGGGGCAAGCTGATGCAGCGCCCCCTGACCGTGTACGACGAGATTGCCGCCGCGCAGAAAATTCGCACCCAGCGCTTTGACGACCGCATCACCCTGTTTGGGCAGATCCGCCCCGGCAAATACACGGTGGCCGGCAATGTATCCAGCCAGTTTATCAGCGGGCTGGCGCTGGCATTGCCCCTTTTGGAAAAGGGCAGCATGATCCAGATCACCCCACCGTTTGAAAGCCGCAGCTATGTGCAGCTGACCCTGCAGGCCATGCAGGCCTTTGGGGTGCAGGCCTTCTGGCAGGGGCAGGATACGCTGATCATTCCCGGCCAGCAGAAATACACCCCTGCCGACTATACCGTCGAGGGCGATTACAGTCAGGCTGCCTTCTGGGCGGTGCTGGGCGCGGCCAAGGGCGGCATCACCCTGACCGGCCTTGCCGAAACCACCCTGCAGGGCGACGCGGCCATTCTGCCCATTCTGAAAGCCTGCGGGGCAAATATTGCCCGCACCGGCGACCGGGTGACCTTTGAGCCGGCCCGTATGACCGGCACCACCATTGATCTGGCC
>JAFULE010000079.1 GCA_017483235.1 Faecalibacterium sp.
CGATCTCGATGAACTGAGCGTAAACCTCAGGCATCTGGTTCTCCAGCTCGCTGATGGGGGAGGGAGTGCGGATACCGGCCACGACGTCTTCGCCCTGGGCGTTGATCAGGTACTCGCCCATCAGCTTCTTGGCGCCGGTGGCGGGGTCACGGGTGAAGGCAACGCCGGTACCGGAGTTCATGCCGGAGTTACCGAAGGCCATCTGCTGCACGTTAACAGCGGTGCCCCACTCGTAGGGGATCTCGTTCATCTTACGATAAACGTTGGCACGGGGGTTGTCCCAGCTGCGGAACACGGCCTTGACAGCGCCGATCAGCTGCTCCTTGGGATCCTGGGGGAACTCGCTGCCCTGCTTTTCCAGGTAGATGGCCTTGAACTGGGCCACCAGCTCCTTCAGGTCCTCAGCGGTCATCTCAACGTCCAGCTTAATGCCCTTGGCATCCTTCAGCTCGTCGATCTTCTCTTCGAAGAAGCTCTTGCCCAGCTCCATAACAACGTCAGAATACATCTGAATGAAGCGGCGGTAGCAGTCGTAAGCGAAACGGGGGTTGTTGGTCTTCTTGGCCAGGCCCTCAACAGCCTCGTCGTTCAGGCCCAGGTTCAGGATGGTGTCCATCATGCCGGGCATGGACATACGGGCGCCGGAACGAACGGAAACCAGCAGGGGGTTCTCGGTGGCGCCGTACTTCTTGCCGGTGATCTCTTCCAGACCCTTCACGTGCTCGAAGATGTCAGCCTCGATCTCGGCGTTGATCTGACGGCCGTCGTTGTAGTACTGGGTGCAGGCCTCGGTGCTGATGGTGAAGCCCTGAGGAACAGGCATGCCGGCAGCGGTCATCTCGGCCAGACCGGCGCCCTTGCCGCCCAGAATGTTCTTCATCGTGACCTTGTCGCCCGCAAAAGCGTCATTGCCCTCGCTGAAGTAGTACAGGTACTTTTTGCTCATTACATTTACCTCCAAATTATTTTTTATTTGGCTTTTACACCGCGCCTTACCGCCTGCTTCCTGTAAAGCCGACGGGGGCATTGCGGCGTATAATGCGCGCAGAGAAATTGCATTTTACCATATTTTAAATCAAATATGCTTTTAATGCCATAATATTATACCAAAACCTGCGCAGGAAAGCCATAAATAACGCTAAATTTTTCCTTGTCGCAATCATAGAATAATTTGTGAAAAAAGCCTGCCTTTTTGGCCATTTCCCTTGAAAACCGCAGAATTTTGGGTTAAGCTAAAATGGGCGGGAATTCGAGCGGATTTTTTGTTAAACTGGTCCTGTATGGGGCCGCCGCCCGCAAAGGAGCGTGGAATTTATGAAATATACCGAACAACAGCTGGCCGAAGCTGCCGCAAAGCTGAACGCTGCCGAGGCAGCCGCCCGGGCCGTTGTGCTGGGGCATATTGCCGCCGGCGTCAACATTGCCAGCAGCAATGTTTATATCGAAGAAACCGTACAGATCGCACCCGGCGCCACCATTCTGCCCGGCTGTGTGCTGCGGGGCAATACCGTCATCGGCGCGGGCTGCGTCATCGGCCCCAACAGCCTGATCGAAGACAGCACCATTGGCGCAAACAGCACCATCAATGCCAGTCAGATCTACGGCAGCAAAATCGGCGAAAAGAACGCCATTGGCCCCTTTACCCATGTGCGTGTCAACACCGTTACCGACTACGGCGTGCATCTGGGCGCCTATGTGGAAACCAAGAATTCGAATCTTGCCCGCGGCAACACGGTCAGCCATCTGACCTACATCGGCGACAGTGATGTGGGCAAGTACTGCAACTTTGGCTGCGGCACCGTCACCAGCAACTACGACGGCGTGGCCAAATACCGCACCACCATCGGCGATTACTGCTTCATCGGCTGCAACACCAACCTGATCGCCCCGGTCACGGTGGGCGACGGCGCTTACACTGCCGCGGGCAGTACCATCACCAAGGATGTGCCCCCCGCCGCATTGGGCATTGCCCGCGAGCGCCAGACCAATCTGGAGGGCTGGGCCGAGCCGAAAATGGCCGCCTTTATTGCCAAAAAGCAGAAGCTGGAGACCGAAAGCGGCAAGTAAGCCGCCCCGGCACCGTGCTGCCAACCGTACCTGCCGCAAGGGGCTGCCCCCGGCGGCGGGCGCGGCTTTTTGCGCTTATCAAGGCGCAAAAACGTGATACAGCTCGTATAAGTGCAAAATAAAATTACCAAAAGGAATTGAAAAGCGACCATGAACAACGATATCTGGCTGATTGCCGGGCTGGGCAACCCCGAGCCCAAATACGACGGAACCCGCCACAACGCCGGCTTTGCCGCACTGGACGCGCTGGCAGCGGACTGGGGCATCAGCGTGAACAAAAGCAAATTTCAGGGCCTGTGGGGGCAGGGGGATGTGGGCAGCCACCGGGTGGTGCTGCTCAAACCCCTTACTTATATGAATCTTTCGGGCAACAGCATTGCCCCGCTGGCAAACTTTTTCAAAATTCCGTCCAATCACGTCATCGTGCTGTGCGACGATGTCACCCAGGCCCCGGGCAAGCTGCGCATCCGGCCTTCGGGCTCGGCCGGCGGCCACAACGGGCTGAAAAGCATCATTGCAAGCCTGGGCGGCGATCAGTTCCCCCGCATTCGCATCGGTGTGGGCACCAAGCCCAACCCCGAATACGATCTGGCCGACTGGGTGCTGGGCAAGCTGCCCGCCGCCGACAAAACCGCGCAGGAAGACCGCTTTAAGGATATTGCCGCTGCAGCCAAGCTGATCATGGACGGCAAGCTGGGCGAAGCGCAGAATAAATATAACCATTGAACCGATTCAAAGGCTTATGAAATCTGCTTCTTTTCAAAATCTGCATACCCCGCGGCTTGCCCTGCGGCAATTACGGGCGGAGGATGCGCCGCTGTACTACAGCCGTCTGTTCGGTGACGCAAGAGTTGCCCGTGGAATGCTGTGGACACCGCACCCTGACCCGGCGGCAAGTGCCGAGCGGCTGCAGGCGATTCTGGCTCGATATGCCGCTCCGGATTTTTACCGCTGGGGTATTGCTCTGGCTCAAACCGATGAACTGATCGGGATCATCTCGTTGGAGAGGCTCGATCTGCACCGCAACTGCTGCAGTTTTGCCTACATGCTTGGCGTTGATTTTTGGGGCTTCGGTTATGCAGCCGAGGCGCTGCGTGCTGTTCTTTGCTTTGCATTTGATGTCCTGCAGCTTGACGAGGTGGCGGCCGACCATTTTGCCGATAACCCGGCTTCGGGCCGTGCGATGCAAAAAGCCGGGATGCAGTGCTGCGGCACCGTTTTGAAAAAGTATGAAAAAGACGGTGTGTGGCACGATGCTGTGTGCTACCGTATCACACGGCAGCAGTTTGCAGCAGCAATGATTCCGCAATGAAAAAGTTTTTGGTTCTTTTTTCAAAAAGAACATCTGTCGAATCTTCCAGAAAGGAGCCCTCATGTACGACACCCTGCTGCAGCGCACCCCGGAATACGCCAAGATCAAGGCGTCGCTGGCCACACCCGGCCCGGCGGCGCTGTTTGGCGTGCCTGCGGCAGGGCGGGCACTGTGGTATGCCGCCCTTGTAAAGGATCTGAACCGCCCGCTGTGTGTGATCACCGCCGGTGAGGCCGAGGCCACCCGCTTTGCCGACGACCTTACCGCGCTGGGGGTGGCGGCTGCGGTATTCCCCCCGCGGGACTTCGTGCTGCGCCCCATCGAGGGTGCCGGCCGGGAATACGAATACCGCCGTCTGTCGGTGTTGGGCGGCCTTGTGGGTGGGCGGCTGCGCGCTGTGTGCGTGCCCGCCGAAGCGCTGCTGCAGTACACGGTGCCCAAAGCGGAGTTCTGCACCAACACCCTGACCTTAAAGCCCGGCATGGACTACAGCCGCGACGGGCTGGTGCAGCGGCTGTACGCCGCCGGCTATGTGCGCCGTGCGCAGGTGGAAGGCCCGGGCCAGTTCAGCGTGCGCGGCGATATTGTGGACCTGTACGCCCCCGACATGAACCAGCCGGTGCGTGTGGAATACTGGGGCGACGAGATCGATACCATCCACCGGTTCGACCTGATCACCCAGCGCCGCGAGGACGCGGTGGAAAAGGTATACTTGTCGCCCGCCCGCGAGGTGCTGTTCGGCGATACCGCCCAGACCGCCGATGCTCTGCGCGCCGCACTGGCCAGAACCAAGGGCAAAAGGAAAGTTGCCATGGAAACCGCCATGGCCCCCGATCTGGCCGCGCTGGATGCCGGCCTGATGCCCGAAAATATGGATAAATATCTGGGGGTGCGCTACCCCCAGCCCGCCACCCTGCTGGATTATTTCGAAAATCCTATCATTGTGCTGGAAGAACCGTGGGCGGTGCGCGAAGCTCAGAAGGCCACCGAATACCGCCGCGGCGAAGAGCTGACCGGCTTGCTGGAAGAAGGGGTGCTGTGCCCCGGGCTGGATGTGTTCTACCAGACCGAGGCCGACCTTTTGCAGGCGGTGCACAAATATCCTGCACTGGTGTGCGAAAACTTTCTGCGCAGTTTGCCCGATCTGAAGCTGACTGAATTGGTGGATACCCCCGCCCATGCCCTGCCCGCATGGGCCGGCGACATTGCGGGCCTTGTGGAAGAGCTGGACCCGCTGATCCAGCGCAAATACGCGGTCACTGTGCTGTGCGGTACCCCCAAGGGTGCCGCCGCCCTGACCCGCGACCTTGCCGCCCGGGGCTATGCGGTCAGCATGAGCCGGGACGTGCTGCCCGGCTCCGGCATTGTGCAGGTGCTGCCGGGCCGGCTTTCGGCCGGGTGCGACCTGCCCTTTGCCCGGTATGCCCTCATCACCAGCCGCCGCCATGGGCTGGACGGCGACACTGCCGGCAAGCCCGCCCGCAAAAAGAACAAAAACGCTCTGTCCAGCCTGACCGACGTCAAGCCCGGCGACTATGTGGTGCACCAGAACCACGGCATCGGCGTGTATGCAGGCATCCAGCGGCTGGAGCTGCAGGGCGCCACCAAGGACTACCTGAAAATCCAGTATTCCGGTGCCGATGTGCTGTATGTGCCGGTCACCCAGCTGGATCTGCTCAGCCGCTACACCGCCCCCGGCGATGAAGAAAAGGTCAAGCTGGCCAAGCTGGGCGGCGCCGAATGGCAGAAGACCCGCGCTCGGGTAAAAAAAGCCACCGAGGAGATGGCGCAGGAGCTGATCGAGCTGTACGCCCGCCGCC
>JAFULE010000080.1 GCA_017483235.1 Faecalibacterium sp.
GCTATGGCATCAACCTGCGCCATCTGCTGCGCTTTGCCGAACAGACCTACGGCAAGGAAAAGCTGGCCCGCTTCCAGCCCCATGTGGACGAAGCCCGCGGCCCCTATTCGCCTGCCGAGCTGCACCGCTGTGCGGCCATGCACAAGGCCATCAGCATCATGATGTTCAAGCTGGAGTGCGACATGATCGACCGCAACCCCGAGTTTGAAATGGCCAGCCGCGATTATATGCGCCAGATCGACTACGAAAACGGCACGGTTACCATCAACGGCACGGTGCATGAGCTGCGGGACAAATCCTTCCCCACCGTGGATCCCGCCGATCCCGCCCGCCTGAGCGAAGATGAAGCCGAGGTAATGAAGCAGCTGGTGGCTTCCTTCCGCCACAGCGAAAAGCTGCAGCGGCACATCTCGTTTTTGTATGCCAAGGGCGGTGCGTATCTTACCATCAACAACAACCTGCTATACCACGGTGCCATTCCTCTGAACGAGGACGGCAGCTTTGCCGAGGCTACCTTCGAGGGCAAAACCTACAAGGGCCGTGCCCTGCTGGACTACTGCGACGCCCGCGCCCGCCGCGGCTACTTTGCCCCTGTGGGCAGCAAGGCTCGCCAGAGCGGTCAGGACTTCTTGTGGTATCTGTGGTGCGGCCGCATGTCGCCCATGTTCGGCAAAAGCGCAATGACCACCTTCGAGCGTGTGTTTATTGCCGATGCCTCCACCCACACCGAGGTCAAGGACCCCTACTATAAGTGGTATAATGACGAAGAGGTCTGCCGCCGCATTCTGGCCGAATTCGGCCTGAGCGGCGAGGAATGCCACATCGTTAACGGCCATGTGCCGGTTCAGCAAAAAAAGGGCGAGAGTCCGGTCAAGGGCAACGGCCATCTGCTGGTGATCGACGGTGGTTTCTGCCGTGCCTATCACGAAAAAACCGGTATTGCGGGCTATACGCTGGTGTATTCCAGCCGCGGTATGAGCCTGCGCACCCACCAGCCGTTTGAAAGCGCCGAAAAGGCCATCCGGGAAAACGAGGACATCCTCTCCCGCGTGGACATCGTGGACCGCAACCGCAACCGGGTGCGTGTGGGCGATACCGACGAGGGAGTGCATCTGCGCGAAAAGGTCAAGGACCTGAAAAAGCTGGTGGCCGCCTACCAGAACGGCACCCTGAAAGAGAAGATGCCCGAGGAGCATATCTGGTAAAAATTCTGCTTGATTTTGGCGGTATGCTGTGATATAGTATCTTCCGGTCATCGGAGGATACATCCGAAACAAGATGTGTTGGATAAGATGGCTGATATGGGCAGTGCGCCCCGTATCAGCCGTCTTTTTTTCATGTTTTGACCCGTTTGGGGCAAACTGATCGAAAGGAAGTTTACAGATGAAGGCAGCAACCAGATCCTTTACCACCGGCGCCATTCTGCCGCAGCTGGTCAGCTTTGCGGTACCCACCTTTCTTGCCATGATGCTGCAGACCTTGTACGGCACAGTGGACGTGTTGGTCATTGGCAACTTTGGCAGCACCGCGGGTGTGTCGGCGGTTTCCACCGGCAGCCAGATTTTAAGCCTTGCCACCTTTCTGATCTCCGGCTTCACCACTGCCTCCACCGTGCTTATCGGCCAGTATCTGGGTGCAGGGGATGACAAAAATGTCTCCCGGGTCATCGGTGGTTCCATCCCGGTGTTCGGGGTGATCTCGGCCTTTTTTGCGGTGCTGATGGTACTCATCCATCCTATGCTGCTCACTGCGCTGAACATCCCTACCGAAGCAATGGCACAGGCCCGCATCTATACCCTGATCTGCAGCTGCGGTATCCCGCTGATCGTGGGCTACAACGCCGTGTGTGCCATTCTGCGCGGCATGGGCGACAGCAAAAGCCCGCTGGTGTTTGTATCCATTGCCTGCGTGGTCAATATCATCGGCGACCTGCTGCTGACCGGCTGGCTGGGCATGGGGGCGGCCGGTGTGGCTGTTGCTACCGTTACCGCACAGGGCGTCAGCTTTGCCATCAGCCTTCTGTACCTGCTGCGCAAGGGCATTGGGGTTCCGTTCCATAAATCGGATATCCGCTTTGAAGCCAAACTAACCCGCAAGCTGTTCCAGCTGGGCGTGCCCATGGCGGTGCAAAGCATCATGATCAACCTGTCCTTTCTGTTCATCACCTCCATCATCAATGCCATGGGCGTTACCGCCAGCGCGGCCATGGGCGTAGGCGACAAGATCACCTGCTTTGCTTTTCTGCCCCAAAGCGCCTTCAGTCAGGGTGTGCAGGTGTTTGCAGCCCAGAACATGGGCGCCGGCAAGCCCGAGCGCGCGCTGAAAGGCATGTGGCTTTCGGCCTGTGTTACCACCGTGTGGGGGCTTGTATTCTTTGGCATCTGCAACCTGTGGCCCGCCATGCTGCCCGGCCTGTTCTCGACCGATGCACAGGTCATCGCCATGACCGGCCAGTATGTCAGCGCCTACAGCTTTGATACCGTGCTTACCTGTCTGATCTTCTGTATGAACGGTTTGCTGGCCGGCTGCGGCTGTGCCGGCTTCAGCATGACCGCAAACCTGCTGGCCAGCTTTGGCGTGCGCATTCCGGCCACCTGGCTGCTCAGCCGTATGGCGGATGTCACCCTGTTCCACATCGGCCTTGCCGCCCCCGCTGCCAGCGCGGTGCAGATCGTCATCACTCTGCTGTATTTCCGCACCGGCCGCTGGAAAAAGAACACCATTTCGGCAGCGGTGCCGGATTGATGACCGAAATTTGTGCGGTTTTGCCAAAAAGTTGGCGGATAATACGTCAACTTCGATAAATCAACCGTGAAATGAACCTTTGCATTTTTCCGTGCTTTGTGTATAATAGTAATATGCGGCAGAGTGTGGCATCTATTTGTGCTGCCCGCCGCTGTGCTTTCCGTGCGTTTACTCATCCGGGTCCTGTTCCGGGTAGCAAAGCCATGAAGGAGTATGTAATTTGGAGAAATTTGTGATAAAGGGCGGCAAGCCCCTTACCGGCGAGGTCACCATCTCCGGCGCGAAAAACGCGGCGGTTGCCATTCTGCCGGCCACCATTCTGGCCGCGGGCAAATGCGTGATCGAAAACCTGCCGGATATCAGTGATGTGGCCGCCAGCCTGAAGATTCTGAAGGCGCTGGGCGCCCAGATCCGCATGATCGACCGCAACACCTACGAAATCGACACCAGCATGCTGGTATCCACCGAGGTACCGGCCGAGCTCAGCCGTAAAATGCGCGCCAGCTATTATTTTCTGGGCGCGCTGCTGTCCCGTTCGGGCAAGGCACAGGTTGCCATGCCGGGCGGCTGCAACCTTGGCCCCCGCCCCATCGACCAGCACCTGAAAGCATTCAGTGCGCTGGGTGCCACCGACAGCGTGGACTACGGCATGATCAGCGTGCGTGCCCACAAGCTGACCGGTGCTCATATCTTCTTTGACAAGGTCAGCGTGGGCGCCACCATGAACGGCATGCTTTCTGCCGTCATGGCCGAAGGCCAGACCGTGCTGGAAAACTGCGCCAAAGAGCCCCACGTGGTCGATCTGGCAAACTTTTTGAATATGTGCGGCGCTGACATCCGCGGTGCCGGCACCGACGTGATCAAGGTGCGCGGCGCACAGCAGATGCACGGCTGCACCTACAGCATCATCCCCGACCAGATCGAGGCGGGCAGCTACATGGTAGCGGCCGCGGCCACCGGCGGCGATGTGCTGATCAAAAACGTCACCCCCAAGCATCTTGAGCCGATCACGGTCAAACTGCAGCGTGCGGGCGCCAAGGTGGAAGAATTTGACGATGCGGTGCGGGTCAGCCGTGTGGGCGAGCTGCAGCCGCTGAAGATCAACACCATGCCGCACCCCGGCTTCCCCACCGATATGCAGCCGTTGATGAGCGTGATGCTTACCGTTGCCAAAGGCACCAGCACCATCACCGAAGGCATCTGGGACAACCGCTTCCGCTATGCCGACGAGCTGGCCAAGATGGGCGCCAACATTCAGGTGGACGGTCAGGTGGCTGTGATCGAGGGCGTTGCCAAGCTGCAGCCTGCACCGCTGCATGCCAGCGATCTGCGTGCCGGTGCTGCACTGGTGGTGGCTGCGCTGATGACCAACGGCACCAGCGAGATCACCGAGATCCAGCACATCGAGCGCGGCTACGAGAATATTGTGGCTAAGCTGCAGGCTCTGGGGGCCGATATCACCCGTGTGGAAACCGAACCCGCCATTGCCCTTACCCCGGCGCTGTAAATCTGTACCAAGGGCCGCATCCGCTGCGATGCGGCCTCTTTTTCGTCAAAAAACAGGAGGCTTTTCCCATGGCAGAATTCACATCCCTTTATTCCGGTTCAGCCGGCAACTGCAGTGTGATCCGCTGCGGGGAAAAATACCTTCTGGTCGATCTGGGCAAAAGCTGCCGTACCACCGTGGCAGGGCTCAAACAGCTGGGGCTTGCCATTTCGGACTGCGACGGCATCCTTGTCACCCACGAGCACAGCGACCATGTCAAAGGGCTGCAGGTGTTTTTAAAAAAATATCCCATGCCGGTGTACGGTGCAGCCGACACGCTGGATATGCTGGATCAGAACGGCCTTGTACCCGCCGGTGCCGATCTGATCACGCTGGGCAGCAGGGAAGAGGACGTGGGCTGCTTTGGGGTGCAGATGTTTGCCACCAGCCACGATGTGCCCTGCGTGGGTTATCGGGTGCACACCCCGGATGGCCGCACCATGGCCATTGCCACCGACCTTGGGGTGCTTACCCCCACCGTACATCAGGCCCTTTCAGGCTGCGATCTGGTCGCATTGGAAAGCAACTACGACCTGCATATGCTGCGTACCGGGCCCTACCCCTACTATCTGCGCAGCCGCATCGAAAGCCAGCGGGGCCATCTTTCCAATGACGAATGTGCTGCAAAGCTGCTGGAACTGGTGCAGGAGGGCTGCAAAAAATTTGCCCTGTGCCATCTCAGCCAGGAAAACAACACCCCTATGCTGGCGCTGCAAACAGTATTCAACACCTTTGCCGCAGCCGGGGTCGTACCCGACAAGGACTGCGTGGTGCAGGCCCAGCGCCGCAGCGAGGTAAGCCCGGTGCTGCAATTTTGATACCCAAAGGCTTGAAAAAGAGGGTCGAACAGATTATACTTATTCAAATAGACAGAGATTTTTGTCGAAAGCGGGTTACGCAGGCGACAATAAATATGCGAGCGAAAAGAGGCGCCTCTTTTCATGGCAATGAGCTCATTGCCATGATTCCCCTTGTTGGAAAGGAAAAAGCGTCTGCATTTCCATAGCAATGGGGGGAATAGATGGGAATTCGATTGTATGACCACAATGAGAAGGCATATCAACGGTTGCTGCATTGTCTGCAAAACAGTGATCGTGCTGCTATAATCCATCCTACTGGCACAGGGAAAAGCTACATTGCTTTCAAGCTGATCGAAGATCATCCAAATCAAAATTTTCTGTGGCTTTCGCCCAGTGACTATATTTTCCGTACGCAGTGCGAGAATCTGTATCGTTCTGATCCACAGCTGACGCTGCAGAATGTTCGCTTCCTTACCTATGCCAAGCTTACCTATTTGTTATCTGAAGAGGTGTGCCAGCTGTCGGCGGATTATATTATTTTGGATGA
>JAFULE010000081.1 GCA_017483235.1 Faecalibacterium sp.
CGCTGTTTTTGCTGGTGCGGCGGGATATCCACATCGAAACCCCGCTGTGCTTTGTGCTGGTGTGCGCGCTGGTGGCCTTTTTATTCCCCCGGCAGGCCGATCTGCTGGGTACCGGCATTCTGGAAACGCTGCCCCAGCGGCTGACCGTGGTGCGGTACGAGCTGCTGAGCGGCGCGGTGCTGTTTGGCGCGGTGTTTTTGCTGTGCGAGCCGTATACTACCCCCCGCAACAGCACCGGCCGCGCGGTATATGGCCTGCTGCTGGGCGCGGTGGCCATGGGCTTCCGCTATTTTGGCGTATACGAAACCGGCATGTGCTTTGGTCTGCTGGCAGTAAACAGCATTTCGGGCTGGCTGGACCGGTTTGTGGCCCGGCTGCGCGGCGGGTACCGTGTGCGCACCATGAACCCGGGAGGTGCCGACCATGAAAGCTGAAAAAGCAAAACGAATTCTGGCGGGTATGGAGCGGCACATCCATCACGACCGCATTTTTCTGAATAACCCGGTCATCATGCAGGGCATGGGGCTGGCGCCGCTGGTCATCATTGCCACCACCGGCCAGAATGCCCTGATGCGGTGTGCGGCGGTGGTGCTTCTGCTTACCCCGTCGCGTCTTGTCAGCAGCCTGCTGTTTGCCCGGATAAACCATCCGCTGGCCCGTGCAGTGGGCTATTGCTGCGTGTCGGCGCTGGTGTACATCCCGGTGCGCATGGCACTGGGCATGGTGTTTGGCAGCAGCATTCTCAAGCTGGGCATCTATCTGCCCATGCTGGTGGTCGAGCCCATTCTGATCTACCGCTTCGGCCGTGTGGCCGAGCCTGCCCGCAAGGCGCTGGGCAAGGGTGCGCGCATTACGGTGGGCTATTGTCTGGTTCTGCTGCTGTGCGGCTGTCTGCGCGAATTTCTGGCGCTGGGCACCCTGTTTGGGGTGCAGGTGGTGCAGATGACCGGCCTTTTGCCGGTGCTGCAGCTGCCGGCCGGCGGCTTTCTGCTGTTGGGCGTGATCTGTGCGCTGTGGCGCGCTGCGGTCAATGGCTGGAAAAAATACGTGACCATGGAGGCGAAAAACGGCTTATGAGTTCGGTTTTAAATGCCTGCATCACCTTTTTCAGCTACGCGGTCATTGCCATGTTTGCCCAGAACGCCATCTTTTCCCGTGGCCTTGGTGTTTCGCGTATGATCCAGCTGGTGGGCGACGACGAGGTCAGCAGCCTGCTGTTCGGCCTGCAGCTGTGTGTCATCCAGCTGCTGGTGGCCCCGCTGGGGCATCTGACCAACAACTGGCTCGAGCCGCTGGGTGCCGTGTGGCGGCCGCTGCTGCGCCCGCTGGTGTATGTGCTGTGTGTCAGTGCGGTGTGCGGGGTGCTGTACCTTGTGCTGACCCGCTGCACCAAAATTCCCCACCGGCAGCACCTCATCGGGATTCTGCCCATTGCCGGCTTCAACAGTACGGTGGTGGGTACCCTGCTGGTCACCACCACCCAGAACTACAGCATGGCTCAATCGCTGGGCTTTGGCCTTGGCAGTGGGCTGGGCTTTGTGGTGGCAGTGCTTCTGGTTACCGAAGCACAGCGCAAGCTGCGCAGCCGTGCGGTGCCTGATGCCTTTCGCGGGCTGCCCATCACCCTGATCTACATTGGTATTCTGGCCATGGCCATCTACGGTTTTACCGGCCACGGTGTGGCCATCTGAGCCTTATTTTCTGCAAGGAGCATCCTGTTTTATGTTTAAGAAAAACAGCCGCGGCCGAAAAATTCGGCACTACGGCCCTTCTTACAATACCCGCCCCCGCCGCAGACGGCATTTTTGGGGGCTTGTGTGTCTGGCAGTGGCCGTGTTTGTGATCGGCTGGCTGGCCGGGCCGCATATTCTGGATTTCGGCACCGGCATCTGGTACAGTGTGGTAAACCCCAAGCCCTCGTCCGGTGTGTCGCAGCCGGCATCCTCGCAGGTGCAGCCCACCGCGCAGCCTACCCAGCAGCCCACCGCGCTGCCCGAAGCCCAGCAGCCCACCACCGCCATTGTGGCCGGCCGCTGGACTGCGATCAGTCTGTCGGCGCTGGCCGATGAGGAAGCGGTGCGTGCAGCCGCAGCCGACGCGGCGGCGCAGGGCTTCACCTATGCCATCATCCCCCTGAAGGATACCTCGGGTTATCTGTATTATCCCTCGCAGGTGCCGCTGGCACAGGGCAGCGTGGCTGCTTCCACGGTGGATGCGGCGCTGGTGGCCAAGGCATTCCAGCAGGCGGGGGTCACCCCGGTGGCCAGCCTGTCGGCCTTCCGCGATCCCATCACCCCCTATACCGACCGTGCCATCGGCATCCGCTACCGCGGCAAGGACTATATGTGGCTGGACAATACCGCTGCAGCCGGCGGCAAGGCATGGCTGAACCCCTACCACGCCGACGCGGTGGACTATATCGGTGATCTGGTGGAAGAACTGTCGGCCATGGGCTACGAGCATGCTCTGCTCAGCCATGTGCAGTTCCCCTCGCAGGTGTCCTCCAAGCAGGATTTCGGCGATGTGGGCACTGCCACCCGTGCCG
>JAFULE010000082.1 GCA_017483235.1 Faecalibacterium sp.
GATGCCGGTCTGCAGGGGCTGCTTGACCGGCTGGCGCTCGATGATGCCGGGGGCCTTGGTTTCGATGGGGCGGAACTCGGTGGTTTCGATGGGGCCCTTGCCGTCGATGGGCTGGCCCAGAGCGTTGACGACGCGGCCGATCATGGCCTCGCCAACAGGAACGGAAACGACCTTGCCGGTACGCTTGACTACGCTGCCCTCGACGATGCCGGCATCAGAGCCCAGCAGAACGATGGAGACCGAGTTCTCTTCCAGGTTCTGGGCCATACCGTATTCGCCGTTGACAAACTGAACCAGCTCGCCGGCCATGCACTTTTCCAGGCCGCTGGCACGGGCAATGCCGTCGCCAACCAGAATAACAGTGCCGGTTTCGCTTTGTTCAATCGAGTTTTCGTAGTGTTTGATCTGCGCACGGATGATCTTCGAAATTTCTTCAGGTTTCAGTTGCATCTTAGCGTATTCACCACTCAATTCTATTCAGGATTTTTTCCGCATGCGGCGCATTTCAGCACGGCACGGTTACAGTACAGTGTTTTCGATGCGGCTGCCAATGTTGTCCAGCCGGGTGCGCACGGTGCCGTCCAGCCGTTTGCCGTCCATGTCCAGGCGGATGCCGCCCAGCACCTTTTTGTCCAGCTTTACGGTCAGGTCCACCTGCTTGCCGGTCATGGCCTGCACCTTTTCGGTCAGGGCCTTGACCTGGGCCTCGGTCAGGGGGGCGGCGGTAACCGCGGTCACCTGCAGAATGCCGTGGTCGGCATTGTAGCGGCTGCGGTATTCCTGCGCAGCGCCCTTCAGATGGCCCAGATAGCCGTTTTCGCACAGCAGCTTTAAAAAGTTGAGCAGATAGGGCTCAACACCGTTTTCTGCCAAAGCGGCATCCAGCAGCGCACATCGTTCAGCCTTGGGGATGTTGGGCTGCGAAAGCAGACGCAGCCAGTCGGGGTTCTGGTCCATCAGGGCCGTCACCTCATCCAGCTGGGCCAGAATGCTTTCGGTCAGGCCCTCCTCGGCGGCCAGGTCATACAGGCTGCCGCCGTACATTTTGGCCACTTCGGTCATGATGCGTCACCTACATTCCGGATGAATTCGTCGATCAGCGCGGCGTGGTCTGCTTCGCTGATCTCGCGCTCCACCACCTTGGACGCGATCTGCACGGCCATGCCGCCGATCTCATCCTTCAGCTCGTTTACGGCCTTCTTTTTTTCCTGGGCCGCGTCGGCTTCCGCCTTCTGCTTGATCTGGGCCGCGGTGTTGCGGGCCTCATTCAGCATCTCTTCGCTGCGCACGGCGGCGGTCTTCTGGGCAGTTGCCACGATCTCGTTGGCTTTGGCCTTGGCGTCGGCCATGTTCTGCTCGTATTCGGCCTTGATAGCGGCAGCCTCGGCGCTGGCCTGCTTGGCAGCGGCGATGTCGGCGTCGGCCTTGGCCTGACGCTCGGTCAGAACCTTATTGACCGGGTCAAGCAGCAGTTTTTTCAGCACAAACACCTGAATAAACAGGTTGCACATCTGTACCACAAAGG
The DNA here is from genome assembly GCA_017483235.1 of Faecalibacterium sp. Lineage (GTDB taxonomy): Bacteria > Bacillota > Clostridia > Oscillospirales > Ruminococcaceae > Faecalibacterium. The sequence goes on from JAFULE010000082.1 coordinate 1,526, forward strand.
TTGCCGGATCGATCGTGATCAGTGCCTGGTAAACATTTCCCATTGTGTATCTATCCTCCCATCCTTGTTATTTTTCAGGATGCGGGGGATCAGGCCAGGTAGTTCATAAACATACCGGGTGCCAGGAAGATCAGCAGCAGACCGGTAACAAAGCCATAAATACCAGTGGTCTCGGACAGAGCGATGCCTAGGATCATGGTGCTGGTAACGTCGCCCTTGCACTCGGGCTGGCGGCCAACAGCCTCACAGGCGGCGGCGGCACAGTTGCCTTCGCCGATACCAGGGCCGATACCTGCGATCAGAGCGGCGCCGGCGCCGATGCCACAGCCAGCCAGAGCGATACCACGGGCCAAGTACTGCATTTCAGTCATAATAAATTTCTCCTTGCTTTTTAAAAAATTTTTGTTTTTGATTTTTCGAACCGGGGCGAGATCAGTCGTCGCCGGCAGCTTGCTTAATAAACAGGGTGGTCAGGGTGCAGAAGATGAATGCCTGGATGCAGCCGCCGAACCAGTCAAAGTACAGGCCGGTCAGTGCGGGGATACCAACACTGATCCATGGAATGGTGGTTGCAACGCCGCTTGCAAAGGGGATCTGGTTTGCCACCGCCAGTGCACCCAGAACGGTGAGCACAGCGCCCAGAATCTTTTTGACCAGGCTCTTCTGCTTGATGGCCAGCGCCAGAATTGCAGCGCCCACGGCCAGAACAGCCACCGCCAGCAGCATGCTGGAGCCCAGCAGCCCGAACAGCGCATTGTTGGCGCCGGCCAGTGCCGCATAGATCAGGGTGGAAATAACCATACCGGACAGGATGTTGCCGAAATGACGGAAGGACATACTGATGGGGGTAAAGCATTCGGCCATCACGTTGATAGGCAGAAGGATGAACAGCGGGTCAAGGAAGCCGCGCAGGTAACCCAACAGACCACCTGCCTTGATTTTGTGGTAGGTGATCAGCACAAAAACCACCACGGCCCAGGCCAGTTCGGTGTTCAGGTCGGCAGTGGGGCTCCAGAAGCCCAGCACGCTGATTAGGTTGCACAGCACACTCATCGAGAAGATGCCGCCCACCAGCGGGATGTAATGGTCAAAGTTGGTGCCCATGTTGCCGCGCACAAAGTTGTTCAGCATGCCCACGATGGTCTCAGCGGCGGCCTGCCGCTTGGAGATGTTTTCCACCTTCAGGTCGTGGCCCAGATACCAGGCCACCGCAGCCACCAAAGCCATCACCAACCAGGTAACCACCAGCGTCTGAGTAATGCGGATCTGCCCCAGCAGGGGAACGTTTTCGATGACATAGAGGATCTTTGCACCATTGATAGTTACATTCATCGTTTAGGTTTCACCTCCTTCATCTTCGGCTGTATCCACAAACTCCAGTTCTTCCACCGGTGCGATCTCGATGGTTTCGTCCACCGTGATCTCTTCGGTTTTGGTTTTCTGGGGCCTGTACTTGCCGGTTATTTGCAAATAATAAATGGTAATACGGGGAAACAGCAGCGGGGCTACGCCCGCCACCAAATGCAGTGCGCCGAGGGCAATGCACAGCACCACCCAGCCGGCCTGCAGCAGCATACGCAGATTGTGCGAAAGGGTCAGAAACTTTTTGCGCTGGTCTTCGTCCTGCATATCCAGATATTTGGTGCTGGTAACACAGATGATCACAAAATTTGCCAACGCCACGGCGGCACCCAGCACGCTGCTCAGCACCACCCGCAGGTCAAGCCTTGTCAGCCCCAGCAGCTGCAGGGCAGCAAACACCACCCACAGCACCGCCGTACACAGCGCAATGCCGGCCGCGATCTGCTTCAGGGTCTTTTTTACTTCGGGTTCAAAACGGATCATTGAACGCGGGATCACCTCCGGAATACACAATTATCGATGCCGGTTGAAGCGAGGGGGCTTTTCGCCCTTACTGGCTTTTTTCAGCATGCGCTGCGCAAACACCCAAAAGGTGCGCGCTGCACAGCCCAGCCCCAGCACAATGGCCGGTACATACACCCACATGGGCCAGCCGTGGCTTGTAACCAGCCAGTGGGCCAGCCACAAAAAGAATACCAGCGGAAACAGTATGGAAAAGCCCAACTGGGTAAGCCACATAATGTCTTCCAGCAGCTTGTACATTCCGTTCACAGCGGGCCCTCCTGTTGTATCCGGCCGGCATGGCGGCCATTGCCGCTTATGGCACGATACATCTATCTTAGTATAATAAAATACCGAACACAATTCAACCAACAACAGGAAAGAATTGTCCTTTAAAGTTCACATTTTACCGATTTCCAACTGTGCATTTGTGCACAAACCGGCAATTTTTGCAATGTGTTTTGTTAATTCTGCCACAATGTTTTGACGAATGCGGCAAAACATGGTACAATTTACAAATGATTTGGCGTTTGTTCAAAAATTGATTACAGTTTCCTGTGATAATAATTCCGGAAAAGCCCCTGCAGGGTGCTTTTCGCTGAAAATTACCACGATTTTTCACCCAAAGGAAAGGTCTGTTCTCATATGAAAGAAAAATTCCGCCGTTTTATGATCGGCCGCTACGGTGCCGACTCGCTCAATCAGTTTTTGTGCGTCGCCTCGCTGGCTTGTCTGGTGGTTGCGATGATCAGTAAGTTCCAGCTGTTTTATTATTTGGGCCTGGCACTGCTGTTTTATTCGTATTTTCGGATGTTCAGCCGCAACATTTCGGCCCGCACTGCCGAAAATTACAAATTTTATAATATGAAGCAAAGCCTTGACAGCTGGATCAACAGCCGCAAAAGCCGTTGGGCCGGCCGCAAGCAGTACCGCTATTATGCCTGCCCCCAGTGCCGCCAGAAGCTGCGGGTACCCCGGGGCCGGGGCCGCATTCAGATCAGCTGCCCCCGCTGCGGCAACCAGTTCATCAAAAAATCCTGACAAACTTCATCCGCCCTGCCGCAGCTGCGCGGCGGGGCTTTTTCGAAAGCAGGTGCCGGTATGTTCGGCTACGTTGTGGTAAACATCAATAATCTGACCGAAGAAGCCCGCGCCCGCTACGGTGCGGCTTACTGTGGGCTGTGCCACAGGCTGGGCGCACTGCATGGGCTGCGGGGCCGCATGACCCTGAGCTATGATCTGACCTTTTTAAACCTGCTGCTGTGCAGCCTGTACGAGGGCGAAACCGAAGAACACAGCGGTGAAAGCCGCTGCCCCATTCACCCGCTGCGGCCCAAGGCGTGGATACACGCCGGCCCCACCGATTACTGCGCCGACATGAGCGTGGCGCTGCACTACTACAGCGGGCTGGATAAATGGCAGGACGACCGCAATCCCGCCGGATGGGCACTGGCCAAAGCGCTGGAGGAAAAGGTGGTGCAGGTTGCCCTGCACTGGCCCCGCCAGTGCGCCGCCATTCGGGAAAATCTGGCGCAGCTGAACCGGTACGAGGCCGAAAACTGCACCGATCTGGACGCGGTGTGCGGCTGTTTTGGCGCCCTGATGGAAGAACTGTTCGATTACCGGCAGGATCACTGGTCGGCCGAGCTGCGCGCACTGGGGCGCAATCTGGGCCAGTTTATCTACCTGCTGGATGCCTACGACGATCTGCCCAAAGATGAAAAAAAAGGCAGCTACAACCCGCTGCGGCCCCTGGCCGGCCGGGCCGACTACCATCAGACCATCGAAGAAAGCCTTGAGCTGCTGATGGCACAGGCGGCGCAGGCCTTTGAACGGCTGCCCTGTGTGCAGGATGCCGACCTTTTGCGGAATATTTTGTATTCCGGGGTGTGGATACGGCATTCGGCTGTTGCACAGCGGGACAAAAAAGGGTAAAATAAGTGATACGCCGTAAATTTCGGCGCAGGATACAATCTCGGTCCGGGGGGGCTTTTCCGCCGGCCTGTATAAAAGGAAGATTTGATGAAAGATCCCTATCAGGTGCTGGGCATTCAGCGCGGTGCCAGCGACGATGAAGTGAAAAAGGCCTACCGTGCCCAGTGCAAAAAATGGCACCCCGACCTGAACCCCGGCAACCCCGCCGCCGAGGAAAAGTTCAAGGAAATTCAGGCCGCCTACGATGCCATTACCAAGGGCGAAACCGCCGGGCCGCAGGCCGGGTATTCCTCTTATGGCTACGGCGGGCAGCAGAGCAGCTACAGTCAGCAGGGCTACGACCCCTTTGGCGGGTTTGACCCCTTTGGCTTTGGGTTTGGCGGTGCCTACCAGCAGGGTGGATATTCCACCGCCGGCTACACCCCCGAGCTGCAGGCCGCCCGTAACTATATCCTCAACCGCCGCTACACCGAGGCCCGCCGTATTCTGGACGGCATCCAGCAGCGCACCGCCCGATGGTATTATCTGTCGGCACTGGCCAACAACGGGCTGGGCCGCCGGCTGGAAGCTTTGCAGGATGCCAAACAGGCCGTGCAGATGGAACCGGGCAACATGGAATACCGTCAGCTGCTCAGCCAGCTGCAAAACCCCGGCCAAGCCTACCGCACCCAGCGGCAGACCTACGATATGGGCCAGTCCGGCAGCTTCTGTTTCCGGCTGGTGCTGCTGAATCTGCTGTGCAACTGCTGCTGCCGCGGCGGTTACGGCATGCCCTTCTTTTTCTGCATTTGATACAAACAACAAGCGCCGCCCCACGGGGCGGCGCTTTTCTTTATTTATATAGGCAGCGGCTTGCCGTCCAGCACGGCGGCGGTCAGGGTTTCGCCCCGGTACACCAGCTTGAGTGAGAAAAACGGCACGTCCTGCCCCAGCAGGTCCAGAAAAATCTTGTCCCCCTGCCAGATGGGCAGCGCCGGCACCCGGCTTTTTTCCACCCATTCCAGCTCGCCCTCGGCGCAGTCGCGGCTGGCGATCAAATCACCCTGCCATGCGTCGGCGGTGTACAGATGCATATACTCGGTGGGCCACACATCCGACACAAAGGTGACAAGGCCACGGTATTTCCAGCTTGTCAGGGTCAGGCCGGTTTCCTCCTTTACCTCGCGCAGCACACAGTCGTCGGGGCTTTCGCCCTCTTCGCACTTGCCGCCCACCCCGATCCACTTGTCGTGGTTTTCGTCGTTTTTCTTTTTCACCCGGTGCAGCATCAGCCAGCAGTCGTTCTTTTCAATATAACAAAGCGTAGTATTTTTCATAAATATTACCCATTCACGATTTTTTTACAGAATCTTTGCAATTTCGTTCACCTTATCATTTTGTCGTTCTTGCGTTTATTTTTTCTGTTTTTCAGGGTCATCGCCCCAAAAATCGGTGTATTTTTATTGTAAATCGTTCCATTGTGGTTTGCAAGGGGATTGCAATCGAAAAAAACGCACACTATACTAATAATTACAAATAATGACAAACGGATGTACATCTTTGAACTGCAAGGGGGTACCGACCAATGGCCGAACAAGTACTGTTATACAACCGCATGCGCCGCCCGCTGGACCGCACCCATCCGCTGGACCAGCCGCTGCCCAAAGGCACCTATCGGGTGGTGGTGTCGGGCTGGGTGGAAAGCGAAAAGGGTGCCTTTCTGATGACCCGCCTGCCCGATGGCGACGCGCCGAATGCCGGGCTGTGGCAGCCGGTGACCGGCAATGTGCTGGAAGGCGAAACCAGCCTGAGCGCCGTGCTGCGCACCGCAAGCGCAGCCCTTGGGCTTGAGGCCGAACCCAAAAAGGTAAAGCTGCATTCCGCCGAGCGGGTAGACCGCTGCCAGAGCTTCCACGATGTATTCCGCATCAAAGCCACCAAAAAGCTGGAAGAGCTGACCGTAGATACCACCCTGCTGGCCGAGGCCCGCTGGATGATGCCGGCCGAGATCGAGCAGCTGGCCCGCCAGAAAAAGCTCAGCCCGCTGGCTCGCAACTACGACGATATCATCTTCCCCGAATAAATGCCGAACCGGGCAGCCGCCAAATGCAGCTGCCCGGTTTTGTTCTGCTCAGCGGTCGCCGAACAGGGTCTTTTTGTTGTGGGTGAACACCGAAAGCACCAGCCCCACGCTGATATACATCATAATGGTAGAGGACATGCCCGCCGAATAGAACGGCAGGGTAATGCCAATCACCGGCAGCACCCGCAGGTTCATGCCAAGGTTGACCACGATCTGGGCAAACATGGCGCCGCCCACGCCGGCACAGATGAAGGTGCCCAGAAAATCGTTGCTGCGCAGCCCGGTGGAAAAGGTACGGAACACCAGTGCAAACAAGCCGGCAATTACAATCGCACAGCCCACAAAGCCGGCCGCATTGCCGATCCAGCTGAAAATAAAGTCGTTGTGGGCATAGGGGATGTAGACCGTTTCGTCGGTAAAAAAGCCCCGGCCGAATATTTTGCCTGCGCCTATGGCGATTTCGCCACGGGATTGCTGGTGGGTATACTGGTCGTAGATGGCATCGGTGGGGGCCCAGCCGGTGTTGTTGGCGGGGTCGAAAATGGCAATGATACGGTACCACTGGTAGCCGCTGAGCTTATCGCCTGCAAACAGCAAAAGCCCCCCCACCGCCAGCACTGCTGCACCAAAGGCCGCCGCAATATACTTCCACGAAAGGCCGGCCACAAACAGCATGCTGCAGGCGATGATGCCAAAGATGATGGCGGTGCCGTCGTCACCCTGCACGTGGATGACCAGCATGGGCACCAGCATGTGTACCAGCAGCTTGGCCAGTTCGGCCGGTTCGTTCATGCGGCTGCGCACGTTGTCCAGATGCATGGCAAAGGTGAGAATAAAGCTGATCTTGGCAAATTCGGTGGGTTGCACCGTAAACCCGCCCAGCTTGTACCAGGAATAGTTTTCCGAGCCGTTGCCGGCACTGTAGCCGATGATAAAGGGGGCTGTTTCGCTGGGGAAGTTGTGCAGAAACAGAGTGGGCAGCACCGCGCCCCAGGTCAGGATCACATGCACCGGCCAGATGCGGTCAAGGCCGCGGTAGTCGATGGCCGAGATGACAAAGGCGCACAAAACTCCAATGGCCGCGCCGGCCGCCTGCTTGACTGCATAGCCGTATTTGCCAAGGCCTACAATGTTGCCCAGTTCATCGGTGGAAAAGCCACCCTGCGCATA
>JAFULE010000083.1 GCA_017483235.1 Faecalibacterium sp.
ATGTCCGTCAAATCCACACAGCTGTTCGTCTTGATCATTCGCTGCCGGAACATCCCACTTCGCGGCTGGTAAGCTGCGAAGTTAACCCCTCCTCTTTCCACCCACTGCCCGCCGGCAGCGACTTTCGAAAGAAGTACGAGCCGAGTAATCGTGATACCCCCTTTGCGGAACAAAGAATTTTGTTCCGCTTTATACAAGCTTTCCCCCGCGGACGCATTGCCGTAAATTCTGCAGCAATTACTCCGCGTCCAAAAAGTCTTTTGGTTCTTTTCTTCAGAAAAGAACAGAAAACAGAAACAGGAGCCCCCCCATGAAACGACTTGTGATCGGCATTCTTGCCCATGTAGACTCGGGCAAAACCACCCTGAGCGAAGCTTTGCTTTACCGGGGCGGCGCGCTGCGCCGTCTGGGCCGGGTGGACCACCGGGACGCTTTTCTGGACACCGACGCGCAGGAACGGGAACGCGGCATTACCATCTACGCAAAGCTGGCCCGTTTTACCGCCCACGACACCGAGATCACCCTGCTGGACACCCCCGGCCACGTGGACTTTTCCGCCGAAGCCGAACGCACCCTCAGCGTGTTGGACTGCGCCATTCTGGTGGTAAGCGGCACCGACGGGGTGCAAAGCCACACCGAAACCCTGTGGCGGCTGCTGGCCCGGTACAAGGTGCCCACCTTGGTCTTTGTCAACAAAACCGACCTGCCCGGCCCCGGCAAACAGCTGATTCTGGGCAGTCTGGAAAAACTGCACCCCGGCTTTGTGGATGTTTCGGCCGATATTTCCCGGGAAAACCGCGACGAAGCGCTGGCTTCCTGCGACGAACAGCTGATGGAGGCCTTTTTTGAAACCGGCGCACTGACCGATGACCGGATCGCTGCGGCGGTGGCCCGGCGCAGCGTGTTCCCGGTGTGGTTCGGCTCGGCACTCAAGCTGCAGGGGGTGGACGAATTTTTGCAGGGGCTGTGTGCCCTTGCCCCCGCGCCGGTGCGCGGCAGTGCGTTCGGTGCCCGGGTGTTCAAGATCGGGCAGGACGCCAACGGCGCCCGGCTGACCTACTTGAAGATGACCGGCGGCGTGCTGAAAGCCAAAACTATGCTGGAAGGGCTGGATGCCGCCGGCAACCCCTTTGCCGAAAAGGCCGACGGCCTGCGGCTGTATTCCGGTGCCAAGTTCACTCCCGCCGAGCAGATCGAGGCCGGGCAGGTGGCCGCCGTGACCGGCCTGAGCAAAACCTTTCCGGGGCAGGGTCTGGGCGCCGAGCAGAACGCCGCCGCCCCCATGCTGACCCCGGTGCTGGCCTATAGTGTGCTGCCCCCCGACGACACCCCCGCGTGGGACCCCCACAAGGTGCTGGCCGCCCTGCGCACGCTGGAACAGGAAGACCCCCAGCTGCACGTGGTGTGGGACGAACGCCTTGCCGAGGTGCGGGTGCAGCTGATGGGCGAGGTGCAGCTGGAGGTGCTGCGCCGCCAGCTGGCCGACCGGTTTGGGCTGGCCGTGACCTTTGGGCCGGGCGGCATTCTGTACCACGAAACCATTACCCAGCCCGTGGAGGGTGTGGGCCATTACGAACCGCTGCGCCATTATGCCGAGGTACACCTGCTGATGGAACCGGGCGAGCCGGGCAGCGGGCTGCAGCTGACCAGCGCCTGCCGGGAAGAAATATTGGACAAAAACTGGCAGCGGCTGATTCTGACCCATCTGGAAGAAAAACCCCATCTGGGGGTGCTGACCGGCAGCCCCATCACCGATATGAAGATCACCGTGGCTAGCGGCAAGGCCCACCTGAAGCACACCGAAGGCGGCGACTTCCGCGAAGCCACCTACCGTGCGGTGCGTCAGGGTCTGGAAACCGCCCGCGCTCAGGGAGCCATGCAGCTGCTGGAGCCGTGGTATGCCTTTCGGCTGCAGCTGCCCGCCGACGCGCTGGGCCGCGCCATGACCGATCTGGAGCGGCGCCACGCCACCTTTGACCCGCCCGAGCAGGCCGGCGAGGACGCGGTGCTGCAGGGTGTGGCCCCGGTGGCCACGCTGGCCGGTTACCACACCGAGCTGGCCGCCTACACCCGCGGCCGGGGGCGGCTGGCCCTTTCGCCGGCACAGCCCCATTACCGCCCCTGCCACGACCCCGACGCCGTGATGGCCGCCATCGGCTACGAAAGCGAGCGGGATCTGGCCAACCCTGCCGACTCGGTGTTCTGCAGCCACGGCGCGGGCTACGTGGTGCACTGGGCCGATGTGCCCGCCCAGATGCATCTGGAAAGCTGCCTTGCGCCGCCCAAAACCGAAGAAGCTCCCCAGACCCCGGTGCGCCGCAGCCGGTCTGCCGCTGCTTACAGCGGCAGCCTTGCCGAAGACAAAGAGCTGCTGGCCATCTTCGAGCGCACCTACGGCCCCATCAAGCAGGACCCGCTGTCGGCCTTCCGGCCGCCGCAGCGCCACAAAGACCCGCCCCCGCCCGACTACACCGCCGGGCCGGAGTATCTGCTGGTGGACGGCTACAACATCATCCACGCATGGCCCGAGCTGGCCGCCATGGCCAAGGACAATCTGGAAGCCGCACGCCGCCGGCTGATGGACATGCTGTGCAACTACCGCGGGGTGCGCCGCTGCCAGCTGATCGTGGTGTTTGACGCTTACAAGGTGAAAGGCAACCCCGGCACGGTACAGCAGTACCACAACATCAGTGTGGTGTACACCCGCGAAGCCGAAACCGCCGATATGTACATCGAAAAGGTGACCCGGCAGATCGCTAAAACCGAAAAGGGCCGCCGGGTACGGGTGGCCACCTCGGACGGGTTGGAGCAGCTGATCATTCTGGGCCACGGCGCTTTGCGGCTTTCGGCCCGCAGCTTTTTGGAAGAGATGCAGCTGGCCGAACGGGAGATCCGCCAGTATCTGCAAAGTCAGGCTGCCGACAACCTGTACAGCCTGCGCATGCCGGTGGAGGAGGATTAAACAAATCTTAAATCCTTTGCCGCCAAAGCCTAAAACATCACCCGCCCTTGGTCTGCTATCATAAATGCAGGCCGGGGCGGGTTTTGTTCTGTGTGTAACAAAAACGCCCTCTGCCTCGTTTATGAAACGTACACGTTTGGAAACGGAGGGATGGTTATGACACTGCAGCAGCTGCGCGAGCTGGCCGGCATCACGCTGGCTTTGCTGGCCGAACAGCTGCAGGGGCTGCCCCGCATGGTAGGCATCGGCGCGGGCGGGCTTGCTGTATTTTGTATTTTTTGTGCCGTGGTGCGCGGGCTGTGGGGCCGCCGGGCGGTGGTGCGGCTGCGGCGCAGCTTGTTGGTTTTGGGGTTGGCCGCCGCTTTGCTGTGGGCGGGGCGGGCGCTTGTACCCACCGCCGCACCGGCCGACGACTGGTTTGCCGCGCTGACTGTACAGGAACTGCCCGACCCGCCCGAACTGCAGGCCGAGGCAGCCCTGCTGATCGATGTGACCGAGGGGCAGATTTTATACCAGAAGAACACCGCCGACCCCATTGCCCCGGCCAGCACCGCCAAGCTGCTGACCGCCCTGACCGTGTGGCAGCTGTGCAGTGCCGACGAATGGGTAACAGTGGGCAACGAACAAAGTCAGGTGGCCTTTGATGCTTCGGTGGCCGGGCTGCAAAAGGGGGACCGGATGACCGTGCGGGATCTGACCGCCGCCATGCTGCTGCCCTCGGGCAACGATGCCGCGTATGCACTGGCGGCCCACGCCGGACGTGCGATTGCCGGGCAGGCCGCCGACACCGACGTCGCCCTGAATGCCTTTCGCAAGGCGATGGATCAAACCGCCCGGCAGCTGAGGGCCAACAGCAGCCGGTTCGTCCGGCCGGACGGCTACGATGCCGACCATCAGCACACCACCGTGCAGGATCTGGCCCGGATCGCCCACGCCTTTGCCCAAAACCAAGAGCTGGCCGCCCTTGCCGCCTCCCCCGCCATGACTGTGACCACCGAGGGCGGCCGCACACTGGAACTGACCAACACCAACCTGCTGCTGCAGCCGACCGGCGAATACTACCACCCCGCCGTTACCGGGCTGAAAACCGGCCGCACCACCGCGGCAGGCAGCTGCCTGATCACCACCGCCGCACAAAACGGGCGGCAGTACCTCTGCCTTGTGATGCACAGTACCGAGCAGGGCCGCTGGGCCGACACCCTTGCCCTGCTGGCCGCGGCCGAAACTTTTGCCGCAAAATGAAACAAAACGCCCCGCCGGTTCGTATCATACACAGAACACTTTATTTTTACGAAAGGGGAGAGCACGCCATGAGCTGGGACGGAATTTTATTTTACTGCTGCCGTGCCGCCCGGTTTGCCGCCACCGTTACCGCCGTATGGGCAGCGTGGCGGGTATGGCAGGTGCGGGCAAAGCGCCGCACGCCCAGCGGCAAACGGTTTGCGCTGCAGGCTCTGTTTGTGTTTTATCTGGCCGCCGTGGTCGAGATCATCGCCCTGCGGGGCGGCCGGCCGGCCATGCGCAGCCCGGTGCAGCTGATCCCCCTTGGCACGATGGGGCCGCTGGCGGCCGAGTTCGTTTCGGTATGCCTGCGGCGGTATCAAACCAACTTTCTCACCCTGTCCGGCGTGTTGGAGGCCGCATGGCCACTGGTGTACAACGTGGTGGGCAATCTGGTATGGTTTGTTCCGCTGGGGCTGCTGGGGCCGATGATGACCCCCCGGCTGCGCGGCGCA
>JAFULE010000084.1 GCA_017483235.1 Faecalibacterium sp.
GACCGGTAATCTGGAAGGGTCGATGCTGGAAGCGCTGCTGACGCCGGACGTGATCCACGAGCAGGTGGAATGGCTGGCAAAGGAAATGGAGAAGTGGCCATGGACAAGCTGACGGATGTACGGCCGGGTGCCAAGGGCCCGGAAGCGTTTACGGCAGGAAGCATGGAATGGCTGGCTGCCTGCATACTGGAGGACCGGGCGCTGGAGAAACGGCAGCGCCCCGGCGCACCGATGCCATGGTACTTTTTCTTTCCACAGCACCCGGCAGTGAAGGTGATGCTGGATGCATACAAGCGCCGGCTTGGGCTTGCGCCGGGAATTGCATTGAGTGATATGGAGCGCACGGTGTGGGAACTGCAGATGCTGAGCGAAGATGCAGTGAATGCGCTGGCCAGATACTATGCCGCCCGAAAAGAATATGCCGGTGTGGTGCGGCGCACCATTGCCGGCGAGATCGATTTTTATCAGCTGCTGGCCGAATAACGGTTTTGCAGTTGGCTGCAAAAAAGGAGTTTTGAGAGATGGCAACAGCAAAGGAAATTGCAGTGCGGTTGGCTGCAGATATGGGAAAGGCCGCACAGGAGCCGCTGAATGCGGCAATTATCAAGCTGATCGAGGGCATGGCGGGGCGTGACCCTGCCTTTGCCCGGGCAACGGAAGCCGCACTGGACACCAAAAAAACAGCGGTGAAAGAGATTGCCGGCAAGATGCGCAGCAGGGTGCCCCGCGGACAGGGGTATTACATGACCGACGCCGAAGCAGAACAGATTGTGCGCGACTATTTTGGTGTAGTCGATGCTGTAGAGCCGGCGACATTGGCCGGGGTGGAAGAGGACGATAACACCATTGACTTTTTGGACCTGCTGGGAGGTTGACGATATGGGTTTGATCGGTTGTAAAGCCTTCAGGCCCGGGCTGGTCTGCCAGCCCCGCGGGCCCGAGACCCGGTTTCAATATGTGCCGGGATTGAATATCTGCAAGGAAGCAAATGCCGTGAAAAACGGCTTTCATTATGCGGAAAATCCGCTGGATTGTCTGACTTATTACAGCTGGAACGGCAGCAATGAGTTCTGGCTGGTAGAGGGCGGCGGCGATCTTGATGAAGATGGCCACGACAGCAAGGTAACCTGCACCGAACTGCGGCTGATCCGCCGCCTGAGCCTGCGGGGGTTTCTGGTGCAGGCCGTGCTTTATATTCTGGAGCATCCAACCCGAAAGCTGCATGACCGTGTGCGCCGGGAAGAAGGCGTGGCGGATAACGGCTGGGTAATGGTGGCCGGTGCGGCCCCCATTGCAGCCGGAAAGAAAAAGGGCGATCTGATGGTGCTGCTGCAGCTGCAGGGCGGCGAGCTTATGGATTACCGCATTTTTACCGTGGATGATGTGAAGTTTATGCCGGGTGTGTTTTATGGCATGGACGGTGAACCCCGAAAGCGGGGTGAGGGTGCATGACCGGATTGGAAGAACTGCGTACCCTGTGCCCGGCAGCGCGCGCCCCGGGAAGACACAAAGGCTACGTTATGACGGTGGAGCTGGGGGCGGCGAAGGGCCGGTATATCCATGGCCCGGCCTTGACGGCTGCCGTATGGGACCAGAAAAGGGAACCGCTGGCTGTGTGGTGGTTTTGCGGCAAGCACTGGACCGGCAAGCTGCGGTATAAGGAGGCACGGCGCAAGGATGAACTGTGGCCGGGCCATCTGCACACGGCACCGGATAAATACAGCCCGATCAGCTGGGTGGATGTACAGTTGAGTGAGCGCGACCGGGTACGGATGCGCCGATTTTTCAAGATCGAACAGGAGCGGGACCGCTGGGGCCGTTTTTATTCGGCAGTGAGAATGCTGGAAGACGGCATCACACGGGAAGCCACCCGGAAGGAACAGAAAAAAGTAGAGCTTGGACGTGCACTGACCCGACATTACTTAAAAGACCTGCCGCTGCAGCGGGAGGATCTGGAGCAGCAGATCCGCAAGGCGTTTTCCAACGACATGTTTTTATGGTTCGAGAATGACCGGCGCCGTGTGGTGGACTGTGTAGGCAACCGGCATTGGGAACCGATGCAGCGAATCCATTGCGACCGCTGCAACAGCGAGTACATTACGGCGGGGCACCCGCTGAGCCACCTGAAGGAGAGTACATGTGATAACTGTGGTGCCCACATGACAGCCCACAATGTCAAGATCAGTGCCAAGAGCAAGAGCTGTTGCCGCACCATTATGGTACACCAAACCAATGACCGTGGTACCTGGTTGATGCGGTATAAGGTAGACCTTGAATTTTACCAGAAGGCAGATATTGCCGTACGGATGGATGAAATCTACCTGCTGGGGCCGGATAAGCTTTTGGCATGGGATGTTGGATTCAAATCTGTACGCGGGAAAAAAGGCACCGTGTACGAGGCCAGAATGCGGAGAAGCGCCAATCTGGATAAATCGCTGGTGGGTTATGCGGGGCATTTCTGGGAGCAGTATCAATACAACATTGCGCTGGGCGATGGAACCAAACGTGAGATCTACCGTGCGCTGGGTATGGATTATGCCCAAGGGATCGTGAGCGTACAGGATGCGGCCGCTCTGTTTGGGCTGCGCCGCAGGGTGCCGATGCTGGAAAGCCTGATCAAGACCGGATGGGGCAAAGAGGTGCTGTATGCATCGGCGCATCGCGTGAAAGGAATCAACCTGCGCAGCAAGACCTATTACGGTGTATTCGGGCTGAACCGGCAGGAGCTGAAAGCCGTGGGCGAAGTGACGATAAGGAAAAGCGTATGCAATGTGGAACGCGCCCACCGGTGGAAGGCTGCCGGCCTGCCGATCACAAGCGAAAACCTGCGGCAGGTGTGGTGCCTGAACAACGAGGAAGAAGGCCTGACCGATCACAGCAAAACCTATGGCGTGGGCAAGGTGCTGAAGTATCTGCGCCAGCAGACCCGGCGGACGTACCCCGGACGTGAAGGCATCGACCGCCGCTGCGCATCCGACTGGCTGGATTATCTGAATATGGCAAAGCGAATGAAGATGGATGTGAAGGTGAAAAAAATCGCCTTCCCACTGAATTTGAAGCGCCGCCATGATGAGCTTGTGGAGCAGGTGCGTCGCCAGCAGGAGAAGGAACGGTTCGAGAGCGGCCGCAAAAAACGGGAGAAGCGAAGCGCCAAACTGAACGAGAGGTATCCGAAGGAGGCAAAGGTATTGGCTGAGCTGAAGGATACCTACAACTACAAAAGCGGTGAATTTTGCATCATCACCCCGGCAACGGTGCTGGAGATCATGGAAGACAGCGAATACCTGAGCCATTGCGTGGGCACCAGCGACCGCTACTTTGAACGCATTGCCAGAGAAGAAAGCTACATCCTGTTTCTGCGGCGCAGCAAAACGCCGGCGCAGCCTTGGTACACCCTGGAGGTGGAGCCGGGGGGCACCATCCGGCAAAAGCGCAGTTACTACAACGAGCAAAACGCCGATCTGGAAGCTGCAGCCGGCTTTTTGATGGAGTGGCAGGCCCAGCTTGCAAGCAAGCTGACAGCGCGGCAGCGAAAGCTGGCAGCACAGGCGAAGGAGCTGCGTATGGAAGAACTGGCCCAACTGCGCCAGCAGCAGAACCGAATCCGCAGCGGCAAGCTGCGCGGCCGGCTGTTGGCCGAGGTGCTGGAGGAAGATTTGATGGAAGCCCCGGCGGAACAGGCCGGATAAGGAGGAACCATGGGACGCCAGAAGGCGAAGAAACGGCGGGAAAAGATGACCCGAAGCAAAAGCGGGAGCCAGTATGCCGCATGGAAGCGCCGGGCGGCGGCCATGGATGCACAGGCGTATGCGCAGCGCACGAACGGGTGCGAGCTTTGGCAGGATTGCCAGAGGGCAAAGCGCGGCGCCTGTGAGATCCCCCTGACTGAGTGTGACATCCGGCTTTCGATTTTGGAAGCCGAAGAAAAGATAAGGAGCGGAGACTATGAACGATACAATGATGATGCCTACACCGTACGAACCAAGCGCTGAGATGGTGCAGCCCGGTACGCTGGAAGCCGTGCAGCGCCAGACCGAGGCGGTGACGCTGCACCAAAGGATCGTGGCAACATATCAGTCGATCAACATGCTGCTGACCGATTACTGCCGCCTTTTGAAGGATATGCGGGATAAGAAGCTGTACCGCGAACTGGGCTGTAAAACCTTTGATGAGTATGTGGAAAGCCGCGCCGGCATCAAGGCCCGGCAGGCGTACACCTACATCAGTACCTATGAACGGCTGGGCGAAAAGCGGCTGGCCGAGCACGGAGCGCTGGGCATTACCAAGCTGAGCCTGCTGGCGCAGATGTTCCCGACGGATGCCGACGAGTTGGCTGCGGGGCACGATCTGGCCGGCATGACCACCAAGCAGGTACAGGAACTGGTGGAGAAGGCCACCCGACAGGGTGAGCAGTTGAGCATGCTGGAGGCCGAGGTGAAAGATGCCGAAAGCCAGGAAGCCTTTTGGAAGCGGGAGTTTGAACGGGTGCAGGCCGAAATGGCCCAGCAGCTGGCCGATGCGCTGACCGCCGCACAGCCGCCGGTGATCGAGGCGGCAGTTACCGAACAATCCGCGCTGGATGCAGCACGACAGCAGGCCAATGAAGAACTTGCCCAGCGGCTGGCCGACGCGGCAGAAAAGGCCGAACGGGAAAAGGTCGAGGCGGTGCGGAAGGCCGAGGAAAAGGCCCGCGCTGAGATGGAAGCGCTGCGGCAGAAGATGGCAGCCGAACGCAGCGAGTACGACAAGAGGCTGAACGACGCGACGTTGAAGCGGCAGAAGGCTGTGGCATCAGCTGAGAAAAAAGCAGCGGCTGCCGCCCGTGAAGAAGCGCTGAAGCAGGCCGAAGAAGACAAGCAGAAGGCTGTAGAGGCAGCGGTAGCTGCTGCCAAACAGGAAGCTGCCGCGCAGGCAGAGAAAGATGCAGCCGGCGCAGCTGCCGAGGTGGAAAAGCTGAAAAAGCAGCTGAAGGTGGCACAGGACCGGGATACGATGCGATATGCGCTGATGTTTGACCAGCTGCAGGCGACCACGAAGGGTATGCACAAACTGCTGGATGCGATGCGAGCTGAGGGTAAGGATGCTGAGGCCCGAAACCTGGCTGAAACAAGCGCCAAGGCATTGCAGCAGCTGGCAAAACAGTTTGTGGGGGCCTGAGCGTAAGCGAGGGTTCTTGTGCAGGAGGGCGAGGCGGCGGCAGACACGCCCACAGAAAGGGGCGCTTTGCGAAAGCAAAGATTTGTTTGCTGCCGTCTGAAGCCCGACGGACAAAGAGCTGAAAGCAGCGATAGATCATCAGCGTAAGGAAAAGACGAGCGATAAAAACAAAAATGAGGTGACGGTATGCGAAAAAAAGAGCAGCGTGGTATTCGGCAGAAGATGCCGGGGTATCGGGCAGATCGCAATGCGGCCGAGCTGAAGCGGGAAAAGGAGGCCAAGCGCCGTGCACTGCAAAAACGGAAACAGGTGGAACAGGATGCGGCGGATCAGACGTTGCCGGAAGATGCGCCGCTGGCGGGAGAGGCGCGACAAAGCAACGCGTGGAAAGCCCGCCGTATCGACCCGGCGGTGCGGGAAAAGGCGCTGAAGCTGATGCGAGCCGGCATGGGGCCGCGGCAGGTGTCGGAAAAGCTGGGGGTAACCTATACCA